>CAYUNV010000033.1:0-16852 GCA_964446265.1 uncultured Negativicutes bacterium
CTCAGTCGGTAGAGCAGAGGACTGAAAATCCTCGTGTCGACAGTTCGATTCTGTCTTGCGGCACCATGTTCAATCATGACAAGTTTGCTGGACAAATTTGTGTGCATACGAATAGTTGGTTAAAGCATTTTGATTTCGCTTATGAAATTAAAATGCTTTTTCTTTTTTATAGAATGGATACTGGCTAAAAAAATAGTAATGAATTAACGAAAAAAATGCAAAGACCTCTTGCAAATCTTGATTGGTGTTATTACAATGAAAGTGTAGGAAAAGTCAAAAAGTCAAACAAGGCAAAAAGAGAATAGAGCGAAAAGAGGTGAATTACTGCTGTGCAATACATTGATTACTACGAAACGTTAGGCGTTAGCAAAACGGCTACGGAAAAGGAAATAAAACAAGCGTACCGGAACTTAGCCCGCAAATACCATCCGGATGTCTATCAAGGCGATGCGAAGAAGGCGGCAGAAGAAAAGTTCAAACTAATCAATGAAGCGTATGAAGTGTTGAAAGATCCGGAAAAACGCAAAAAATACGATCAGTTGGGTATGAATTGGCAGGCTGGACAGGATTTTGAACCACAGCAGGGTTGGCAAAGTTATGGTTATCATACGGCCGGTAGTAGTGATCCTCGTTTCAGTGATTTCTTTTCATCAATATTTGGCGAAGATTTTTTTAACGCCAGCGTACGCGGCGGCGGGCGCCAGCCCCACCGCATGACCGGGGAAAACGTGGACGCGGAGATCAACCTGACGATCAAGGAACTGGTGCAAGGGGGACAAAAAGAACTCCGGCTGAGCATGCCGCAAGTTTGCGCTGCCTGCGGCGGGGAACGGTATACCCAGCGTGGAGTTTGCCGTACCTGTGGCGGAATGGGTACAACGGAAGAAATTAAAACAATTGCGGTCACGATTCCGCCCCATTTATATGAAGGCGCGGTTGTCCGCCTGAAAGGGCTGGGCGGCAAAGGCTTTGGCGGTGGGGCAGCAGGTGATTTGCTGCTGCATATCAAAGCGGCCAAGGATAAGGAATGGCAGGTTATTGATCAGGTCAATTTAGAAGCGGAAGTAACGATTTACCCGGAACAAGCGGTTTTAGGCGACAGCATCACCGTGTCCGTACCGACCGGCAGCGTGAAAGTTACTGTGCAGCCGGGCATTCACACCGGCCAAATCCTGCGGTTACGCGGAAAAGGATTAAAAGGGCCTCAGGACGTACAAGGCGATGTCCTGTTAAAAATCCGGGTTGACGTCCCGAAAAATCTTACAGCGGAAGAAGTCGAATTATACCGGCGATTGGCCGCGCTGCGGAAGCATTGATCCCATTATGAAAACAGCCGTTGGCCGATAACGCCAACGGAGCCATAGTAAGGAGGCAAAACCATGAGATAAGAAAAATATACCCAGAAAGCGTTGCAGGCATTACAGGAAGCGCAGCAAATCGCAGCGCTTCATTACCACCAGGAGATTAGCACCCGGCATTTGCTGCTGGCGCTGCTTAAAGATACGGAAGGCCTGAACGCCTATGTGTTTGCCCGTTCCAATGTCGATGTGAAATTGTTTGCGATGAAAGTAGAGCAGTTATTGAAACAGACACCGTCTGTCCGGGGACAGGACGGCGGGCTGCGGATGGGAACGGCCATGATCCGGGTATTGGCACTGGCGGAAAAAACAGCGGAAACGATGAAAGACGAATATATCAGCGCAGAGCATTTGCTGTTGGCCATCGTGGAGGACGGCGATAGCGATGTCGTCAAATTATGCCGTGAGTTTGGCTTGAACCGGGCTGGGATCCAACAATTGATTGCGGAATTCCGGCAGGGGCGCACCATTACCAGCGATAATCCGGAAGAAAGTTTTAAGGCGCTGGAAAAATACGGCCGCGACTTGACCAAATTAGCCGCCGACGGTAAACTGGATCCGGTTATCGGCCGGGATGATGAAATCCGGCGCGTGGTGGAAATTTTATCACGGCGGACCAAAAATAACCCGGTGTTGATCGGTGAACCCGGTGTCGGTAAGACGGCAATTGTGGAAGGGCTGGCCAGGCGGATCGTGGCCGGTGACATTCCGGAAAGTTTGAAGAATAAAACCGTATATTCCCTGGATATGGGGGCGTTGGTGGCCGGGGCCAAATACCGGGGTGAGTTTGAAGAGCGTTTGAAAAGCGTGTTAAACGAAATTGCCAAAGCCAGCGGGCGGATTATCCTGTTTATCGATGAACTGCATACCGTTGTCGGTGCCGGTGCGGCCGAAGGGGCCATGGATGCCGGCAACATCTTGAAGCCAATGCTGGCCCGCGGCGAATTGCGCTGTATTGGCGCGACAACATTGAATGAATACCGCAAGCATATTGAAAAGGATGCTGCCTTGGAACGGCGGTTTCAGCCCGTTTTGGTCGACCAACCTACCGTAGAAGATACGATCTCCATTTTGCGGGGCTTGCGCGAACGGTATGAGGTCCACCATGGCGTTAAAATTAAGGATTCGGCGTTGGTTGCGGCTGCTGTATTGTCGGACCGGTATATTGCGGACCGGTTTCTGCCGGATAAAGCCATCGATTTGATGGACGAAGCGGCGGCGAAATTGCGGACCGAGATCGATTCGATGCCGAGTGAAATGGATGAAACGCTGCGGCGGATCATGCAACTGGAAATCGAGGAGCAAGCGTTGAAAAAAGAAAGCGATCCCCAGTCCGAAGAACGGCTTACGCATCTGCGCGGGGAGCTGCGGGGTTTGAAAGAGGAAGCCGATACGCTCAAGGCGCAGTGGCAGATTGAAAAACAGGCGATTGTCCGGCTGCGGGAACTGAAAAAGGCGATTGAAGGAGTCCGTACGGAAATGGAAACGGCGGAACGGGCCTATGACCTGAACCGGTTGGCGGAACTGAAATATGGGCGCAAGCCGGAATTGGAACGCCAGCTTGCGGAGGAAGAGGAAAAACTGGCCCAACAGCGGACGCATAAAATGATGCTGAAGGAAGAAGTGGACGAAGACGATATCGCCAAGGTGGTCAGCCGCTGGACGGGGATCCCGGTGCGGCGGATGCTGGCAGGAGAACGCGAGAAACTGGCCAATTTGACAACGATCCTGCACCAGCGGGTGGTTGGCCAGGAAGAAGCGGTCACGGCGGTCAGCGAAGCGATTATCCGCGCCCGGGCGGGGATTAAAGATCCGAACCGGCCGATTGGCTCCTTTATCTTTCTCGGACCGACCGGGGTTGGCAAGACGGAACTGGCGAAAACACTGGCGGAAGCGCTCTTTGACGATGAACGGAGCATGGTCCGGTTGGATATGAGCGAATACATGGAAAAACATACAGTATCCCGTTTGGTAGGCGCCCCTCCCGGCTATATCGGCTATGATGAAGGCGGACAATTGACGGAAGCCGTTCGGCGCCGGCCCTACAGCGTGTTGTTGTTGGATGAAATTGAAAAAGCGCATCCGGATGTGTTCAACATCTTGCTGCAGATCTTGGATGACGGCCGCTTAACGGACAGCAAAGGGCGGACGGTCGATTTCAAAAACACGATTATCATTATGACTTCTAACTTGGGTTCGGCGGAGATTTTGAAAAATGATTTTACGACGGCCAAAGAACGGGTCCTCACCCTGATGCGCAGTTATTTCCGGCCGGAGTTTTTGAACCGGATTGACGATATCATCGTGTTCAATGCGCTTACGGCAGAGCAAGTCAAGAACATTGGTGCGATTTTGCTGCAAAACTTAAGCCAGCGGTTGCAAAAACAATTGAACATTCATCTTACGTGGGATGACAAAGCGCTGGATTTGCTGGCGGCCCAAGGCTATGATCCAGACTTTGGCGCCCGCCCGCTTCGCCGCCTGATTACGCGGTTGATTGAAACGGGGTTGAGCCAGAAAATTGTCCGCGGTGAAGTGCCGGAAGGCAGCACGGTCCTGTTGAGCGCTGCAGACGGAACTATCAGTATCCAGGTGCAAGGGACAGAAAAATAATTTGGCAAAAAAATGCGGCCAGGAGAAAAATCTCCTGGCCGCGGTTTTTTAGTACACCAGAAAGTATAACATTTTATCTGGTGTACATAAGTGCAACCAGCAGCTTTCGCCGTCGCTAAAAAGCTCGGCGCAAGCCGGGTTTTCTAATTCGACGAAGCAGATCATTCCACGATGGGTAGGGGCTGTTTGGCGGCCACATTGTGCAAAAATCGATGGATGGCTTGCCGGTAGTCTTCCTTCGCTTCGAAAATAGCCATCCCATGGCTTACGCCGGGAAAGGTATAGATTTCCCGGTAGCCTTTGGTGGCGGTATAGAGTTTCCGGCACATCGAAACCGGCACCAGGAGGTCTGCTTCACCGTGCAGGTATAAAACCGGGGTGGTAGCAGTAGTTACAGAACGGATCGGGGATACTCCGGAATAGAGAAACCCGGATTGTAAATAGGCAGCAGCGCTGGAATAGCGTAATAAAAGACTTGTCCAAACAGGATCGGCTTGTATGGTCGACTGAATCTGCTGGCCTAATAGATCTTCTAAGTCGGAGTAAGCGCTATCGGCAATATAAAAAGCTGCTTTTTTCGTTGTTTCGTTCATTTCTGCGTGCGACAAAGCGGTTGCCGCTCCCATAGAAACGCCGTGGACGCCGATGATGCCGCCGGGGTTCCTAAGTAAAAGCCAATCAATCCATTGGTCGAGATCTGTTTTTTCATGATAACCCCAGGATGACGAGGAACCGCCGCTATCGCCATGGGCGCGCGCATCGTACAGCAAGACATTGTAGCCTTCATTTTGGTATATGTCGGCATACCATAATCCAACCAGACGGCTGCCAGTGATCCCGTGCAAAAAAATGATGGTATTATTGGTGGGAATCGGGTTTGGCAGATAAGTTCCCTGCAACGTATAGCCGTTGCGGGACTGGATGCTGACTTCCTGCCAGTTATGCATTCGGATGCCCGTTTCCAAGTCGTTCTTCAGGGGATTAAACCGCTCCAGGCCGACACGTGTATTGGATACGCAAAATTCATTGTAAAAGAGGGTTCCGGCAAATAGTCCTGCGGTATTGATGCATAGCAGGAAAATGAAGACCAAGATCAGGATAGTACGCCGATGGATGCGGCGCCGGTGTCGTTTTAAGTCATGATCGGCAGACATGGTAAAAACCTCCGTTAACCACCATTATAACCAATTAGAATACAATGCGCAGCCTGTTTTCTTTAAATTTTGCCTCCGTTATTCCGGCAGGATTTACAGGTTGCAACCGCGTATGTTAACGAGAGGTATATCTACTATCAAATTCTTGCTTGGCGGTGGAATCGTGCAAGTTTATTCAGCGGTTGTTAGTTCGGAGAGGCTGATGCGTTCGCTTTTTGCCGCATATAGGCAATTTGCAGCACGGTTGGAATGGTTTTGCGGTAGGCCGGACCAGCCAGGTCAAAGGCGGCAGTGATTCCAACGCCGAGAATAAGCCCGATCGGGCCGATAAACAGGGCTCCGAGGCCTTCACTAAAAAATCCGGTTAAAGCGCTGGCGCCGATTTCCCGGGCACTGATAAAAGCAACAATTCTGGCAATATTCCAAGTGACAAGATAGCCGATAGTCGGCAGAAAATCAAATAAGGTGCCTTCAATCAATAGCTTGCTGATTTTTTCGGCGTCAGTTCCATGCTCTTCAAACAGCTTTTTTATAGGCTCCCGCTCTTTTTCGGACATCATTTTCCAAGCCCGTTCGAAGATTTGGATAAAGATGCGTTTTTCAATAATTTCCTCTGGCTCTTCTTCTGACCAGGAAACTTTTGTTTTTTCCGCCACATCGCGGACAATGGCCAGATAATCGGCAACTTCGCCGCCCTTTAACATGCGTGTGATATCGTTGCTGCCGTTATAGCGGATCCGGGCCAGCAATTCCTCCGGCGTTTTGGCACCGGCATTTTGGCCAAAATTATATTCGATTAACAGGGCCAAATCTTCACTGGAGCTATTTGCCAACAGTTCTTGCAGTTTTTGTGTGGATTGTGTTAACAGGGTTGATGGTTCCAAAACCGACACCTCCCATGCGAACTTTGTTATTCTTTAATTCCCCGTCAAACGGGGGAACCCCTGCTTAGCAAGCGGGCGGGAACCGGATAAACGGAATGAGGTTAATCATGGTAAAAAAAATAGCCCCTTGGCTGGTTATCATTGGCATAGGTTTGATTGTCCATTGGATGAATCCCTCCTTTTTTCCGCAAGTCGCACAGTTAATTCGCAGCGGAGATATGGATGAACTGGCCGAATATCTGCGTTCTTTTGGCATATGGGCAGTGGCGGCCAGTATATTTATCAATATTATCATTAATTTATTGGGGGTCGTTCCAACCGCGTTAATTTCGGGGGCGAATGGCATTATTTTTGGTTTGGCTGTTGGCACCTTGTATTCCTGGATTGGTGAAGTCGCGGGAACAATGATTTCTTTTGTGCTGTGGCGTAGTTTGCTGCGGGATGCAGCACAAAAAATGATTGTGCGCAGTTCATATTTAACCATGGCGGATGAATTCAGTACCAGCAAAGGGTTTAAGGCGGTTTTGATCGCACGGGCTGTTCCGTTGACTCCATCGGGCATCATAACGATCATCGGTTCAATCAGCCATATGTCGTTTCAGGATATGTTATGGGCGACGATGC
Source organism: uncultured Negativicutes bacterium (assembly GCA_964446265.1). Taxonomy (GTDB): domain Bacteria; phylum Bacillota; class Negativicutes; order CTSoil-072; family CTSoil-072; genus CTSoil-072. The sequence goes on from CAYUNV010000033.1 coordinate 6,634, forward strand.
TTGGCAAGGCCCCGTCGATTTTTTTAGAGGTGATTTTGGGGCACGATCTTGCTTCTGCCCAAGAAAATAAACTTCGCTTGTCGGTACTTATTCTATTGGTCGTTGCAATTTATGCCTATCTGTGGTGGAAAAAAAGGCAAATCAAAAACTGATTACGGCATAGGAAAAAGCAATCAGTTTCGTCGATCTGCTTGAATTGACAGTGCTTGTCGTCAATGATAGAATATTCTTACAATATGAATAACAAAAAAAGAGGAGGATGTTCCATGTTTGAGATCATGCCATTCAGAAAGAGTCCCATAACCAAAAAAGACTACTTTACGAACTTGATTGACCGTGTCTTTGACGAGGACTTTGCTCCGGTTGCTTGGTTTGGCGCTTCGTTTAAGGTTGACATCCGTGAAACGGATACCGCGTATATGGTGGATGCCGATTTGCCTGGTTTCAATAAGGAAGGGATTAAAATCACGTATGATAACAATTACCTGACCATTAGCGCGAAGCGCGAAGAAGAAATAAAAGAAGAAAAGAAAAACTATATTCGACAGGAGCGCAGTGTAGGCGAAATCAAGCGGCAGTTCTATGTGGAAAATGTGGATGAGAATAAAATCGAAGCCAATTTTGCCGATGGGGTGCTGAAAGTTACTTTACCGAAAAAAGAAAAAGTTGCTCCGGAAAAGAAAGAAATCCAAATTAAATAGCGATGAGAAGGAAAAGGAGTCCGCTTTCTGCGGACTCCTTTAAAGTATGGACAGAATATTATTTTTGCCGATCCGTGATTTTTATAATATTTCCTGCTTCATCAAACTGCATTGGTGTTAGTTCTCCCAGTATTTCAAGGTTCGGCTTGTTATTGGCTTCATTCATTAGGCTTTCAGAGATTTCAATGAACCGAACTTCATTGGTATTTTGAATATGGACAACCCTGGCCTTTTCAGCCGGCGTACTCCCGATACAGGTTAAAGCGGCACCGATACTCTCTTTTTCCGTGGCGAAGTAGATCGGTAATCGGCCTTTTTCCGGCGATTGGGCAGTAACACAATTAAAATAGGTAGGCCAGGAATCCAGTTTATCGATCAATTTCTTGGTCGTAAAATCAGCCAGCCCAATTCCAGTGGCCATGCCATGGCTTTCTTCCGTCGTGTCCAAGACAACGATTCGTTTGATAACTGGTTTACTTGGCTCTTTTTGGCCAAATACCATGATTCTGCCGATCACATTGGTATCCATGCCAGATCCGCTAACGTTTTTCCCCATCTCATCGACAATGAGTACATCGACTTCATCAAAGGGAATTTTGCCGAGTGTGGATTTCGCCAATTTCAATAGCTTTTTTTCTTCCTCTTCAATTTGGTCCGGCAGCATCGCTTGTAAATAAGCGGTTTTGTGGTAATAGTTTTCTACTGTGGCAAAAGCAAAAGCAACCGGCAAATGTTTGATAATATAGCCGCCGACCTCAGTGATTGCTTTTTCATAGCCGACATCCAATGCATATTGATGGACGGTTAATGCACCTTTGGGGTTTCCGACCCCGATGGCGCAAATTTTATGGATGCCACTTTCAATATCGCCTTCAAATTCGGTATGTTCTTTGACCCGGTTGAAGAGGATAATTTTATCGATTTTTTCCGGCAATGCCGAAGCGTTGACATACACCGGGATACCGCTGGAAGTTGTACCAATTTGGCTGACTTCACCGCAGGCAAGGATTGGTACATGCAAAGTTTCTTCACTAATGCCCAGGGCAGCCAACATTTCTTTTTGGCCTTCGGCTGTCCCGGCGCCATGCGAGCCCATTGCCGGCAAGATGTAGGGTTCCCCCCCGGCTTGCCGAACAGTGTCGATCAGAATTTCTGTGATCGTTTTCAGATTGGCGATGCCCCGGCTGCCAACGGTTATTGCTACCTTCTCGCCGGGTTTTATGCGGTCGGAGACGTTAATTTGCTGCAATGCAGTTTGGCTGGCGCTTTTCACATCCGCAATGGCGGGCTGGTTGATGATCTGTTTTACCATTGCCATTTTCGGAAAGTTCACGGTTTCTGCGTACACGATATCACTCCTTGAAAAATTTAATATCTATGATAAATTTTACCTGATATCCAAAAGGAAGAAAAGATACCACCAAGCCCTAAGGCTATATGTGGTATCTTTATATCATTATCCAACCAACGGTTTGTCCGGTTTAACAAGGATCCAACTTATGACGCCGATAACAGCAGAGAAAGCAGTTGCCAGCAGAGCCGCCTGCCAACCATAGTTTGTTGCGATCCAGGCAGTTAATGTCGGTGCCGCAACGCCGCCCAGGTTGCCCCAGAAGTTCATCCAACCGGATACGGTGCCGGAAAACTTGCAGCCGATATCGATGCAGCTGGCCCAGGAAGCGTTGAATGTGAACCCGAGCGAACCCAAAGATATCGTAAGCCATACTAAGTTCATGGTTTGCGATGTTGCAGAAGCGGCCATGTAAAGCGCGCCGCCGGATAAGATAAGGCCAATGCAACCAAAAAATGTCCGTGCTTTATATTTGGACATCCCGGCGGCAATCAGTTTGTCACTGATAAATCCAGTGAAGAATACCAGGATTGCAAGCGCCAACCACGGGAAGGAGGCTGCAATTCCCATTTTCGCTAACGAAAAGCCGCGCGCTTCCATCAAATACAGCGGCAGCCAGGCCAAGAAAACATACATGATGTAATCGGTAATAAAATATTGAATTCCGATGGCCCAAAACTGCGAAGAAGTGATGAATTTGCTCCAAGGGGCCATTTGTTTGGCTGCGCTTGCATCAACCTGCTCCATGCCGCTTTCAATGTGAGCGATTTCCGCCTCATTGACAAACGGACTTTGGCGAGGATTGTTCTTGCCAAAAAACCACCAAAGCGCTGCCAACACTAAACCTGCTGCCCCAAAAATAACGAAAACCATCCGCCAGCCAAAAGCCAGCATCAAAGCAACGGTGATTGCCGGGCCGAAAACAGGGCCGATAAAGGCGCCGCCCAGCATGAAGGAGGAAGCAAACGCTTTTTCCGATTTATTGAACCAACGATAGATAAAGTTGTTCTGTGAAGGAAAGATAGGACCTTCGCCGAGGCCGAACAAAGCGCGGACGATTGCAAATTGCGTGAAACTGGAAGCCGCTGCCGTAGCGGCGGTGAATACCGACCACCAAGTGACGGCGAGCGCCGTTGTAAAGCGCTGTCCGAAAAATTCAGCCATCATGCCGCCAGGAATCTGCATCGCGGCATAACCGCAGAAGAAAGCGGTTTGTATAAAGCCCATATCCATTTTAGTGAAATGGAATTCTCCCATAATTGCCGGCGTAGCGACAGACAGGTTAACCCGGTCCATGTAAGAGATGAAGGAAATAGAAAAAATGAGGACTGCCATGACCCAACGAAAATTTGATCTCTGCATATAAGTGTATCCCTCGCTTTCGATTTTTTGTGTGGATTACCGTGAAAAGCAGAAGTCACCTCCTTTGTTTGGAACGGCAAGATTGCGTTTTGCCGCAAACCAGAGCCGAACTCATTTGATTAGGCCGGAAAGAATTTTTTGTTTGCCAGCGTCGGTCCGAACCAGTCGAGCGCTTCTTGCAAATGGGCCCGCATTGCCGTTTCGGCAGCAGCCTGGTCATGAGTGCGCACGGCCTTTAGTATGGTCTCGTGGGCCTTGAATACTTTCTGCGGCGTTCCCGGCACCTGGTACAATAATTCGATAAACCCGGTAAACATGGTGATGACCGGCCACATCATGATAACGAGGACCGGGTTTCCGGTGCAAGCAACTAATTCATTATGGAAATTTCTATCGGCCTCCAAATATTTTTCTGGATATTCGAGATATTTGATCATTTCCTGATAATATTGCTCGAGTTTCTTGATTTGGTGGTCCTGGATTTTCAGGCTGGCAATTTTGGCTATTTCCGGTTCCAGCAAATATCTGGCTTGCATGATGTCCTGCAAAGTAATGGATCCATCCTTTAGCAAACGTTGGACGGGCTGGAGCACGGTTTGTAATCCCGGCTTTTGCACATACACGCCCTTTCCTTGCTGGATAGTGACGAGACCCTGGGCTTCTAACACACGCAATGCTTCCCGTAAAACTGAGCGACTGATAGAGAACTGATTTACCAATTCCCGTTCAGAGGGCAGTTTTACTCCTGGTTCAAAATTTCCGTTATCAATCATTTTTTGCAAGCGATTGACTGTGTTGTCAAAAACATGTACTCTTGTAAATCCAGATTTATTGCCGAGTAAGGTCTCTTTATCCATAAAGGTTCTCCTTTAGGCATTGTAAGTCATATTACTGGTCTGATGAGTTGGACTAATAAAAATTTCAAGATAATATCACAATCTTGAAGCACCTCTTGCAGAATGAAATCGTAACATGCAGAATGTTCATTTGTAAAATACAACCGTCTTTCAGAAAAGCTTACTTTTATTTTAGTGAGTAATAATTGATATGTCAATATTTTCTTAACATTTTGACATTTGTAATGTTTTTCACAAAGTAAATCATGAGAAACGGCGAAACCGTTTTTGCTTTGGTTTCGCCGTTTATATGATTAGATAATTTGACTGATATGCATGGCGCGGAATTTCCCGCCGCTCTTGTTGGCGGCTTTGTTCATTTGCACCAGGCAAATCGGACACTCGGTAACGACGATTTGCGCGCCGCTGTTTTCGATATTCTGTCTTTTTTTGTCCAAAATTTTTGCGGAGATGTCAGGATAATCGATATAAAACGAACCGGCGCCGCCGCAACAGGTATCCGAACCGTCCATTTCGACATAATTTCCTGCTGCCTTTAATAGGTCGCGAGGCTGTTTTTTGATCCCTTGTCCCTTGCCTAAGTGGCAAGGTTCGTGAAAGGTTATTGTTGCATTGGTACGCTGACGCGGTTGATAACCGGCCTTGGCCAGATATTCGGTCAGGTCCATGATTTTTGCGCTGAACGATTCCGCTCGCTCTTTCCATTCCGGATCATCCTTGAAATAGCCGACGATATGTTTTAAGGTGCCGCTGCAACTGGCACAGTCACTGATAACAATGTCGGCATCGGCAAACAAGCGGATGTTTTCTTTGGCCATTTCCAGAAATTCTTTACGCAATCCATGGGCGACATGCGGCAAACCGCAGCAAAGGTTATCGACGACCATCGGTTCGGTCATTGTCCGTAAAATTGCCAGCGAGTTGGATACTGCTTCGGGAAACATCATCCTCATGCCACAGCCTTGAAAATAGGCTACTTTTTTATCCGGCGACACTGAAACCGTAGATGCGGGCGCCTGGCTGCCCAAAGCAGCCGGTCCGGCAAAGGCGGCAAGAAATTGTTTGCGGGTGAATTGATCAGGAACCATCCCGCCGGGGACAAGACGATTGAGACCAACTTTGCGCATTACTTTCAGTGAGCCGGAGGCCATCTTGACCAATGCGCGGCTTTTTAGCATTCCGCCCATGGCCTTATACTTGACGCCAGCTCCGCCCTGTTGGTCGGCGAAATGTTGGCGTATCGCCATCATGGCTTCATCCGTCTTGACTTTACTGGGGCAAGTGTTGACGCACGCCCGGCATAAGAGGCAGAAATTCACTGCCGCCAAGACATCAGGCGTCAGGTCCAGACCACCCTGAGTCAGAGCGCGAACAATATTGTTCTTTCCACGAGCGCTGGAAGCTTCGACATCCTTCACGCCAAACAAGGGGCAGACGGGCAGGCAACTGCCGCAACGGTCACATTGACTGACAATGGAACGTACTTCTTCCAATAATTTTTCTTTCTTATCGTCTTTCATGGCAAACTCCTTATATCGTCAATTTTCACCAAATTTTCCCTGGATTCAGGATGCCCTTTGGATCAAACGCCTGCTTTACTGCCTTTAAGGCGTTCACACCGGCTTCGCCCAGGGCGTTGGTGATGTAAGGTCTTTTGGTGATGCCAATCCCATGCTCTCCGGATAACGTTCCGCCGACGGCCAGAGCCTCCGCGAAAATTTCATCAACCGCTTTGTGAACGCGTTCTTCTTCGCCGGGAATTGTCAAGTCGCAAAGAACCGATGGATGCAAATTCCCATCACCGGCGTGTCCGTAAACCGCGATGACCAGATCGTATTTCTCGGAAATTTTGCGGATCCGGCGGACCATTTCCGGGAATTCGCTGCGGGGCACGGAAATATCTTCGCCGAACCGTGTAGGGGCCATGGCGCCTACCGCCGAACTCAGGCCGCGGCGGATCGCCCAAATATCTTCCGATTCTTGAAAGGTTTTCGCAATGCGAAGCTCGCTGACATGAAACTCACTCGCGATGGCGCTGATTTGCTGGGCTTGTTTCTCTAAGTTGGTTTCGTCGTCAGCATCAATCTCGATGACGACGCAGGCCTCCGTAGCTGGGTCGATGTCAATTTTACGATGGCGGGCAACCGCTTGCAGGCCAATTTTATCCATCAATTCTGCAGAGGCCGGGACAATTCCGGATTGGAGCATTTTGTGGATCGTAGCGCAAGCCTCATCTAAGGAAGGGAACATAAGCTGCAACGTGTTGCGGACTTTCGGCATAGGGATTAAGCGGAGAATAACTTTCGTAATGATCCCGAGTGTTCCCTCCGAACCGGTAAATAGGCTGGTCAGGTTGTATCCGGTTACGTTTTTGATTGCTTTTCCGCCAGTCTTTAAGATGGTCCCATCGGCCAATACGACCTCCAAGCCCATCACGTAATTCGCAGTCACGCCGTATTTGACCGCGCGCATTCCGCCGGCGTTTTCTGCTACGTTGCCGCCGATCGTCGAGAATTTCCAACTCGCGGGATCAGGCGGATAAAACAATCCTTTTTCCGCACAAAAATTATACAGGTCAATGGTGCGGACGCCGGCTTCTACCGTAACCATCATGTTCTGTTCATCCAATTCGATGATAGTTGTCATCCGGTCCAGCGACAGCGAGATGCCGCCAGATAGAGGAATGCTGCCCCCGGTTCGGCCGCTGGCCGCCCCCCGGGCCGTTACCGGAATGTTATTTTCGTTGGCAATTTTCATGACTGCCGAGACTTCTGCCGTTGTCAGCGGGCGAACGACAAGATCGGGTTTGTTAGCCGGTAATAATGCGATAAACGAGGAATCATAAGAATAGCCGAAGCGGTCCAAGTTTGAATCTAATGCATTTTCCGGACCTACAATGGCGCGGATTTTTTCTTTGATTTCATTTGTAATCAAGGGGTACACCTCCATCATCATACAAAAACTTTCATTAAAAAAGATCAATCGTTCTAATAGTAACATAATTCAACGTGAATTTAAAATAGATTGTAATGATTATTGGAACGAAGTTAATAAGGATTCATTGCGGATAAAAAAGAAATATCATATGAAAGGGAATAATTTGGCCATTATGGAATGTAATAAATACGAAATAGCGATAGGCAAAGATGTAACAATTTCTATAGATGACCATGTCTTGCGGCCGGCAAAGAAGGAGGGGGCGGCATGTTTGATATAGAAAAAGCAGATCAAAAAATTTCTGTAATGGAGACTGCGGAGATCTTTGCTTTTTTCGATACGCGGTTGCAAGGATTAACAACGGAAGAAGTACGAGAGCGGCAAAATCAATACGGAAAAAACAAATTGCCTAAGCCGGCAGCCCCCTCTGTTTTTTGGTTGTTGGTACAGCAAATGACCCATTTCATGGCGTTGCTATTATGGGCTGCCGGCGTGTTGGCTTTATTAGCCGGCATGCCGCAACTGGCATGGGCGACGTGGATCGTTGTCGTTGTAAACGCCTTATTCAGCTTTTGGCAGGAATATCGGGCCGACCAGGCTTTGAATAAAATTAAGGATTTATTGCCGCGCCGGGTCAAAGCGTATCGCAATGGCCTTATTGAAACGCTGGGGGCGGAGGAAGTTGTTCCCGGCGATCTTTTGGTGCTGGAAGCAGGGGATCACGTGCCGGCGGATGCACGGGTGGTTGAGGCGGCGGAAGCATCGGCCGATTTATCCATGCTGACAGGCGAAGTACTGCCGGTGGAAAGAGTGGCAGAACCTAGGGAAGATAGACAACAACCGCTTATACAAAGTTTAAATTTGGTTTTTGCCGGGACGACGCTGGTTGCCGGCAGAGTGCTTGCAGTTGTTTATGCAACCGGCCAGCGCACAGAAATTGGCAAAGTGACGCGTTTAACCGCCGGTGTTGTCCGGGAAAAAAGCACATTGGAATTGCAAGTACGGAATATTGTACGGGTCATTACGACAATTGCCTTAGTGATGGGCGGGTTGATATTTGGTTTGGCAGTGTGGTTTTTGAATCTTGATTTTCAGGCGGGTTTTATTTTTGCGATTGGGATCATTGTTGCCAACATACCAGAGGGACTGCTGCCGACCGTTAGCCTATCGCTAGCAGTGGGTGTTCGGCGGATGGCGGGACATAACGCGTTGGTGCGGCGGCTTTCCGCGTTGGAGACGCTGGGTGCGACGTCAGTCATCTGTACGGATAAAACAGGAACCTTGACGAAAAACGAAGTCACGGCAAAAAGAATATGGACGTTGGATTGTGAAGCGGAAATTACAGGCAGCGGCTATCAGCGGTCGGGTCATGTCGTGCTTTCTTCCCCGGAAGGCAGTAAGTCAGTAGAGCTGTTATTAACGGTAGCGGTTCTTTGTTCGGAAGCAGATCTTCATTTTTCGGAAACGGAAACTCGGCAATGGGAGTTTTCCGGTGATCCAACAGAGGCCTCTTTATTAATTGGTGCGGCAAAGTATGGCTGGAGCATCCCAGCTGTTCGTGGCAGGTTCTCCCGGTTGCATACGAAGCCTTTTGATTCGCGGCGTAAAATTATGAGTGTTGCTGTACACTGCCAAAAAGCAGAACCATTATTCGCTGAAAAAAGATATGTTTTTGCAAAAGGCGCGCCGATAGAACTTTTGCAAGTCTGTCGGTCGTTTTACCGAAACGGTGGCACCTATGAGTTGACAATGCAGGAACGGCAGAAGATAATCGATGAGAATGACCGGCTTTCCCGGCAGGGATGCCGTGTGTTAGCCTTTGCTTATCGGCCGGCTGTGGGGCAGGAAGAGTTTGGCGAACAGGACTTGATTTTTATCGGTTTCATGGCGACGGTCGATCCTTTGCGTCCTGGCGTTATCGAAGCAATACAATCCTGCCGGCAGGCAGGAATTAAAGTGACTATGATCACAGGCGATTACGGTTTGACGGGTGAGGCTATCGGCCGCCAAATAGGGTTGGTACAAGATCAGGCGAATATTATCACTGGGTGGCAACTGGAAAGTTTAACGCAAGTCCAGCTGCAGAGTTTATTACGGTCTGAACAGCCGATTATCTTTGCCCGGACCAGCCCGGAACACAAGCTGAAAATCGTAGAAGCATATCAGGTAAATGGCCATATTGTTGCCGTTACCGGTGATGGAGTCAATGACGCGCCGGCGTTGAAGGCGGCAAATATCGGTGTTGCTATGGGCGAAAGCGGGACTGACGTAGCTCGGGAAGTTGCTGATATTGTCTTGCTTGATGATAATTTTGCCACGATTATTAAAGCGATCGAAGAAGGCCGGTCCATTTATGATAATATCCGTAAATTTATGACCTATATCTTGGCCTCCAATATCCCGGAGCTGACCCCTTTTCTGGCGATGTTGTTCCTAGGTATTCCGCCGGCGCTGAATATTTTGCAGATATTAGCGATCGACGTTGGCACGGACATGTTGCCCGCATTGGCGTTAGGAGCGGAAAGTCCGGAAAAAGGGGTATTGCGCCGGCTGCCTGGGTGCTACCGGAAAAACTTGCTGGATCGGTCGCTGCTGTTTCGTGCCTATGGCTTTATCGGCGTCATAGAAGCAATTTTGTCCATGACGGCATTTCTGTTTGTCTGGTATAGTGAGGGCTTTACCTTGGCAGATATGCAAGCGGCGCTGCCGTACTTGCTGCGGGGATCGGCTGATCCATTTACGACGCTTGTATACCAACATGCAACTACAATGGCGTTGGCAGCGATCATTGCTTGCCAGGTTGGCAATGTCTTTGTCTGCCGTTCAGAACGAACTGCATTTTGGCAAGTATCCTTGAAAAATAACCCCTTGCTTTTGGCTGGGGTTGGTTATGAATTGCTGATTTTAGCCGGTCTTGCCTATATTCCTTTCTTGACGGCCGTTTTTTTAACCCAGCCAATCCGCTTCAATGAGTGGGCGTTATTGATAATTTGCCCATTGTTGCTCATGGC
>CAYUNV010000033.1:16862-21276 GCA_964446265.1 uncultured Negativicutes bacterium
ATGTGAAAATATTCTGATTTTCTATTGACACTTTTTGTATGGAGTGGTTAACTACTAATAAGGCACCATTGTACAATTGAAAAAAGGGCAAACCTAGCGAAAGATAGGGACGCAAAACCTTGGATCTACGGACAAACCATTGTCTATGATTGCCAGGTCGCCGCTGTTAGGCGTTGTTTACACCGGCCAAGGGAATTGTCCGGTTTTTTTGATTTCAAGATAAGTTGTTGTTTTGCGATGATTATTTTCAAATTAGAAGAGGTACCATATGCGGTTGAGTCAAAAAATTGCCTTATTGCAAATTTTACAGATTATTTTATTTGTAGTTTCGATCGGCTTTTTTGTTTACTTTTTTGCCGGGTCGACCGCGATGAAGTGGGAACAGGAAAATGTTCGCGATTCAGTTTTTCGCATCCGGTCTGTTTGGGACGAGTGGTTGGAAAGTCTTTCGTCTACTGCAGCGGATTGGGGTTCCTGGAATGAAGCATACGAATTTGCCGGGAATCCAGACGATGAATCGTTTGCGGCAAATAATCTTTCTGCGCCGGCAATCGTGAATATACGAGCAAATGGCGTTGCTTTTATTGATCTAAATAAAAACATCCTTTTGGCCAGGGAAGCAGATTTGGTGACAAAGGAAAAGACTGCTGTTAAGCAAGATTTGCTGGATCTTCTTCGGACGATAGCCGCCGATAGGGGACGTTATTTAAAGGAAGGGGATAATGTATCCGGCTTTATTATGTACCAAGAAAACCCCGTTCTCTTTTCCGTGCACCACATTTTAGCTAGTGAAAACAAAGGGCCGGCAAGAGGATACGTCATTATTTACCGGATTGCAGATGACACGTTTTGGCGGCAAATCAGTGAAAAAACGCGAACAACTGTATACGGAAACGCAACGCTGCAAATGGGAAACGAAACAGCGGATAACGTGCTGTTTCGGCAGATCAACCAGGCAGATAAAATTGATATATACATTACTATGAATGACGTGTATGGTACGCCGGCTTTTTCTCTGGCCCTGGAGACACCGCGGCGAATGTACAATTATGGAAAAGAACGGTTATGGCAATTGATGGTCCTGGCGATCCTGTTTGTATGTTTTACAACGATGTTCTTTTTGTTCATTTTGCATAATATGTTGGATCGTCGGATCGGGGCAATTGATCAATTTATGCACTCAATTTTAAATACGCAAAATTTATCGGCCCGGCTAAAATTAGCGGGGAACGATGAGCTTGCGCGGGTTGCGGCGACCATGAACGCCATGTTGGATAAAATTGAAAAATCCAATCAGGAAAATGAAGAATTATACCAATTAACACAATATGAAATCCGGGAAAGAATGTTGATTGAACAAAATCTGCGGTATCAAGGAACGCATGACGTATTGACAGGAACGTATAACCGGGCTTATTTTGAAGATCGGCTGGCGAAGCTGGAAGGAACAGATTGCAGTATTGGCATCATCTTTTGCGACGTAGATGGGTTAAAGCTCATTAACGATTCGCTAGGTCACGAACGAGGCGATCAGGTTTTGAAGACGGTAGCCAAGGTCATGGAAGAGTCCTTGCCGCCGGATGCCGTCATCGCCCGTATCGGTGGGGACGAATTTATTGTCTTATTGCAAAATGTAACCAGCGGGCAAATGAAAGTGATCATTGACCATTTACGGACGATGATTGAACAGTCCCATTCTGACAGTCTCAAGGAAATATTCAGCATTGCGATGGGCTGGGCAGCAACAAATCAAGGAATTCTGACTAAAGAGCAAATTGAAATGACGGTCAAACGAGCCGACGATAACATGTACCGGCAAAAGCTTGCCAGCAAAAACAGCACGCGGCATGTACTGATTCAGGGGATGATGGAGATGCTGAAAGTGCGGGATTTTATCACGGAAGGCCATTCCCAACGGCTGCAGGAGCGCATTACATTGCTGGCAAAACGGATTGGTTTGTCGGATACGCAGATTACCGATTTAACCTTATTGGCGCAATTTCATGATGTCGGAAAAGTCGGTGTTTCTGATGCAATTTTATTTAAGAATGGCAGTTTGACGCCGGAAGAAAAAAGTGAAATGCGGCGGCATGCAGAAATCGGTTTTCGTATTGCGCAGTCGGTGCCGGAATTGGTGCCTATCAGTGATTTGATTTTGAAACATCACGAATGGTGGGACGGGACAGGGTATCCGTTGGGCTTGCAGGGCGAAGACATTCCGGTGGAAGACCGCATTTTGGCGATTGCCGATGCTTACGATGCGATGACCAATGACCGTCCTTATCGGAAAGCAATGACGGAAGAAGAGGCGTTTTGTGAATTGTTGCACCATACGGGGAGACAGTTTGATCCGCAGTTAACAAAACTATTTATTGAGATTGTAAAGGAAGAAAAAGACTCCCGCCAATATGGAGCATCTGTCTAACAATTGAAGGGGCCATGTCAAATATTTTGACATGGCCCCTTCAATTGCTAACGTTCGTTTTTCCGCGCCGCTTGTTAACTAAGCAGATTCTCGTTTGTACTCCAGCGACTGTTTATACTGCACCGCTTTTTCCTGAAAATCCGCGCAGGCTGCTATCAATTCATCCAGTTCTTCTTTTTTATTTATCGTAATATCACGTGCTGCATATTCCATCGCAGCTTCTTTAGAAAAACCTTGTGCCATCAAGGCAAAGACGGTAGCGCATCCTTTCATTATGCGTGCTCTTTTGGGAACCTTATTGCCTAATTTTTTCATCCGTGCAAAAATTGCCAGTTCTACGCAGCCTACAATTATGAGGCATGCGGTGATCAAGACTACCATAATCGTCATGCGTTCACCTCCTTTGTTTTTATTTTCTACAGGGTCGATCTTTTCAGAATCCTAAACCTTCCGTTGTGCTTCGTTTAGGATTCTTAGCTTGTCCCTTGCTTGATTAGATGAACCATTGCAACAGAATGGCATAAAAAAATAGCATAAATAACAATAAGCTTAGACACCCCGTAAAGTGAGCGTGTCGGTTGCGAAATGAAGGGACAAAGTTGCAGATCTCAATTCCCAGTATTGCAAAAAGCCTACATATATTATGCTATATCCTGCACATTTCTTTCATTATAGCACAATATATTGTGTTGTTTAACTAATTAATCGGTTTTTTGCAAAGATTTCTTTTTATTATAAGGAAACTGTTTAGTAATGGAACTAATATTATTTGTAAAATTTTAGAAATATTCATCGCTGTATCCTAGATTAACGCCTGCATAGTTAGGTGTTGGCAGAAATCCAGGATATTAGAATTTATGTAAGAGGTGATAAAACTTCCTACACAAGTCCATAGATTCTATTATTCTGAATTTTCTTAACGAATTAACATAATATCTTGCTTCGCAAAAGCATAATTGCAGTTATCCATCTTGTACAGAAAGTAGTAATCTGTTCTGCTGCCGCGATTATTTTTAATTTTTTAAAATTTTCTGACAAAACGAGGATTTTGTACAGAGAACTCGAATTACATATCTGAGGAGGTGAATAAAACAATTAGTCAATTACATAACGTTTGGTAACTGTTAATAATGTTGTGAAGGAGTGTTTTGTAGTTGAAGAAAAAAATAGTTTATGCAGTAGTGTTCTGTATGATACTGGTTATGGGGTTTGCCTCAGTCGCGCAAGCCGCTCCGATCGTGAATTTAGATAAAGCAAAGAAAATGATTGCCGCGGCGGAACAGAAAGCAGTGGAAATTGGCTGTCCTATGGTCATTACCGTAGTTGACGAAGGTGGAAATATGGTAGCTCAGCATCGTATGGATGGGGCGCTCTTAGTCAGCGTCGATATATCGCGCGGTAAAGCCTATACTTCCGTTGCTCTCAAAATGCCTACCGAAAAACTTGCTACCCTGACTCAACCCGGTCAGCCGTTATTTGGAATTAATACAACCGATGGTGGAAAACTGGTCATTTTTGGCGGCGGCCTGCCCATTATTGAAAACGGGCAAGTAGTTGGCGGAATTGGCGTCAGCGGCGGTTCGGTCGAGCAAGACGTTACTGTAGTTAATGCAGGTTTAGCAGCCTGGTAACAAATAAGACCCGACAATAAGCATCTACCTGCAAAGTATATTATTCCCCTTAGGTCGACAATGACGAAACAACGCAATGTCTACGTAGGGGGATTTTTTTGGCCCAATAAGGTGCTAACACTTTATTGCTGTCCTATGGTACATTTATTCTTTTCGGTAAAGCCTTTTTCTAGTTATAAAACACGATAAACGCATGCCGTTTCCATCCACAAAATCCATAATATTATTGTTTCCTGCTTCGGGCATTACGTATATATTAAACAATAATTTGTGTATATTGCGGATGCTTTAAATGCCGTGAAAGTGACTATTCTTGTTAATTCAGACCGGCGTTCCTGTAACATCCGGCCAAGCACTC
>CAYUNV010000034.1:0-8852 GCA_964446265.1 uncultured Negativicutes bacterium
CAAAGCCTGTACTATTATCAATAATTCGCAAGTGAGGATGCCCGGTCCAAGCATATATTGTTTTTAAATCAATTTTTCGCGCTTCTTCCGGTGTTTCGGAGCGGGCCTTATTATTTCCCAAGGTATAAAATTCTTCTGCACCGTCAGCCGCGGTTTTTAAGTGAAAAACCGCATCATAGCTATCTCTGAGAGATATTTCACTAACAGATAGCAAGTTAAGAATATCCGTGAATTCTTCCTGCCCACAATATGCTTTCACATCAATAGTTCCCCGGTCGCATAAAACAACAACATTTTTCTGGGGCATTTTAAAAGCTGCTTCCTCAAAAATTTTTTCTTTATCCATCTGCAACTTGAGAATCGATGCATGAAAGTCGAATGATCTCAAACCCGTATCTCCGATAAAAAAACCGCCGGTTATTAATTCCGTAGCCGTTTCAGTCACAACCAGCACATGGTATCCCTTTTCGGATAATTTTTCTTCGATACGGCTAAGGGCAGTTGATTTGCCTGCACATGGGCCGCCAGTGACTACTATTTTAATGACATTATTTTTACAATATGTTTCAATCATTAGGCATCCCTCACCTCCAATGAATTCGCAGATGAGTATGTTTACATCGTTACTGCTATGAGTTTTTCAATCATCTCCGCTACTCGCTTAAAACAATCCAAAGAATTTTCAAACCGCTGGTATATTTCTTTTTTCTTTAAAATAGTTACGGCATCCGTTTCAACCGCAAAAATATTAAGCATAGATTCTGAATAAGCGCAATCTCCGGCCTTTTCTAATTCATCAATCTCGACAATCAATCGATTAATGTTTTCTGTCGATGCTGCTTTGAATTGCCTAAAAGTAACCATCAAATCGTAAAGCCTCTCGCACGAGGAAACCATAATTTCAACAAAACGCGTCATATAAGCATCCTTCTCTGCAACCCTCATGATATAAAGATGGTTGGCAACTGATTCAATGCTATGTTGAATGTTTTCAATTCCTTTTAAAATTTCAATGATATCTCTTTGATCAATCGGTGTGATAAATGCTTCCTCAACTGCTTTCATGGATTCGTTAACATGTTTGTATCCCAGGCTTTTAATTTCTTTGATACGAAAAAGTTCTTCCTTGTCGATCGTTTCACCCGCAATCGCTCTTTGTAAACTTCTTGCTGCATCCAGCGAAATCTCAACACCCTTAATAAATATACCGAAATAGTCGGTTTCTTCGTTCATAAATTTATTCATGATTTTTTTAACTAAAGTTAATTCTTCTTTTTTGTGTAAGTCTCTTTTATCCTGATCATCCATTTCAAATACACCTGCCGATCTATAAAAATCTTTCAGGTTCACCGAACAAGCGTTGAAAAAGCATATCCTAGTGCCATACAAATAGGGAATGTAAATACCCAGGCTAAAACGATTTCTTTCGCAATGCGCCAATTCACTTTGTTCAGACCTTTTGAGGCGCCAGCACCCAATAATGCAGCTCCTTTTATGTTGGTACTGCTCATCGGGATGCCAAACAAGGTTGATGCGACCATGCTGCCAGAAGCCACTACTTCGGCGGCAAAACCTTGATATTTTTCCAGATGAACCATTTCCATGCCCATTTTTTTAATAATACGATATCCTCCCGATGAAATTCCTATGGACATTAAAACAGCACAGAATATCATAATCCATAACGGAATTTCAACATTTTTTGAAGTTGCTTCCGGATAGAATCCTCCAACAATCAAAGCAAAATACAGGATGCCCATAAACTTCTGGCCATCCTGCGCCCCATTACTGAAAGTCAACAAGGATACGCTCACAATTTGACCATAAGAAAATAATTTATTTGCTGCCCGACGTTTTATATTCCTACCGAAAATTTCGATGAATTTCGTTGTAAAAAAGCTCAAGCCGAAGCCAGCAACTGAAGAAATAAACATCCCAAGCAAGACTTTATAAATAGAATCTAGATTCAAAGCGTTCATGCCGTCGAAAGAAAGTCCTGCCCCCATCAAAGCGGCAATCAAAGCATGCGTCCCGCTGATCGGAATTCCGTATCGCCAAGCTGTTACAGACCAAATAATAACAGATAATTGGACAACTCCTAAAGTAACAAGAGCATCTCTTCCATATCCAATAGTAACAATATTGGATATCGTTGTCGCTACTGCGGAACCCAGAAAAAATATTCCAAGCAGATTAAAGATCATTCCTAACGCTATTGCCGCTTTAGGATGTAATACGCGGGTCGATATTACTGTAGCAGTAGCATTCGGCGCATCCGTCCAACTATGAATCAAAATAGAAACACCCACAATGGATACAACAATAGCAAGAATGATCGACATACTGCGTTCACTCCCCTAACTAAAAGGTCCTTTTTAAGATCCTTAAAACACAAAAACCGACCCTGCATGGCCGGTTAAATAAACATCAATATTTTGATAAACCATTCTCCAATGTGGGTACATATCCATTGACCCCCATTTTTTACTATCCTAACATCATTATACCATGAACTCTTAACTCCAATAACTTATCTTTTTCGAATACGTCAATTCTCCTGCCAGAAAATTACAGAAGCACAGGGACGTTCTTTTTGCTTCTTCCAAATTCGGGTTCTTATGAATAAGGACCATAGTTCCAAATAAATAAGTTTGGAAGCAAAAAGAACGTCCCTTTGCTTCCATTCAATTTTGTTCATTATTACTACATAGCTTGAATTTTATTATTTGGCTTTTTCCCGATATGGATCGATATGAATATTGACCCGCGTATTGATAAATTTATCATTCATTTCTTTTTTTAAGCAGCCTACAATATCATGTGCTTCTTTCACGGAAAGATCCGGATCAAGAGTAATGTGAAAATCAATATGCTTTTTGTTGCCGGATTTCCTTGTTTTTAGTTTATGGTAATCGAATAAAAACTGTTCACGCTCTTTCTTCACTTTTTCGATTACCTTGATGATTTCTTGTTCCTCTTCATCCGACAACCGAACATCGATCAAATAATCAAAGGCATTTTTGCATAATTCCCAGGCTTCTTTAATTATCAGCAAGGCCACTGCGATTGCAACGATGGAATCCAGAATAGTAAATCCACTCAGTTTGATCAGCAGTATTCCGATGCCTACTCCAAGCGATGTGTAGACATCCGTTTTTAAATGAAGCGCATCGGCTTCCAGCGCCATGGAGTCTTCTTCTTTTGCTACCTGATATAACTTCCTTGATACAATAAAATTGGTAAGCGCCGATACAGTCATTACTGCGACAGCAATAGAAGCATGTTCAATTTCAGTCGGTGCAAATATTTTTTTTACAGCTTCAATGATAATCATTCCGGCTGCTATAAAAATTAATACTCCTTCCACGATCCCGGATATATTTTCGATTTTCCCATGTCCATACGGATGATTTTTATCTGCTGGCTTGGCAGAACTCGAAACAGAAAAAAATGCCACGAATGATGCCACGAGGTCCATCATAGAATGGATTGCTTCTGAAATGATACTGACTGAACCGCTCAAAATACCTGCTGTCACTTTAAAAACAATCAGCATGGTATTCGACAGAATTGACAATAAGGCAAATTTCCTTCTACGATCAAACTTAGTCATGCAATATTCGCTCCTTTAAAATGATAATGCCTTTCCGATATCTCCCTTTTACCAT
Organism: uncultured Negativicutes bacterium; assembly: GCA_964446265.1. Classification (GTDB taxonomy): domain Bacteria; phylum Bacillota; class Negativicutes; order CTSoil-072; family CTSoil-072; genus CTSoil-072. Next base: position 3,669 of record CAYUNV010000034.1, read on the forward strand.
ACAAATACTCCATTAAATTCCACAAGCAAATATAAAAAACCTGTGGAACATCATACTGTCCCACAGGTTCATTTCGTCCTGCTGCCTATAACGGCCCAGCCGCAATAACTTAACACTCTCCGATAAGCTACCCGCCTGATCAGTTTGTACTGTAGATTTATATGCAGTGCAAAGAGATTATTTATTATACCATGCAAACCGATGATATTCAATTGGTTTGCATGGTATAATTCTATTTTTTATATTTTTTATATTTGTATTTATATATAACTTTAATTTGCGGGACATACAATCCGACAATTCCAACAATTTGTTAACTCATGACCTCGTGCTGATTTTGTGCCAGCATTACCTCGACAGAGTTTTTGTTCAATCGTTCCATCGCCGTTCAACGCACCAACGGGACAATTCTCTATACATCGTCTGCAATCGGAAGGACAAAGTCCCGCAGTCTGCAATGTTTTTGTCGTTAGATTGAGATCAGTCAACACAGATACCAGGGTAATCCGACTGCCAAATTGCGGATGAAGGAACATGCTGCTTTTGCCAATCACACCAAGCCCTGCCTGAACAGCCGCATGGCGATGCGAAAAAATACCCTTGCCGTATTTTCTTTCTTCTTCCCAATGGAAATAAGGAGCATCCGTCGGTATTGGAACAGCCGATCCACCTTGCTGTTCAATAAAAAAAGCCATCTTATTTGCCAGAACATCCAGTTCTCTGACAATAACCTCGCCCTGGGCCGTGTACACACATTTATTGTCGGAAAGCACGGTTCCTTTCGACATGGCAATGCCTAGAACGATGACGCTTTTCGCCGTTGCCATGATATCCGCAGGGCGAAACCCTTCCGGCGCATCAATAAATGCGGCCGCATCCGCAAATCCGATGATATGAGCACCATTTTGCAAAGCAAACTGTTTTAATTTCTCTTCCATCCGATTTCCCTCCGATTTCATTTTACAATTGACACTTTAAACACCGGCTGCTGCAGGGACATTCTTGGTCCAGTCCGGATTCTTTCAGCAAGATCTGTGGTATTTCATCACGGCAAATTTCAGTAAAACCCTCTCGTATAAAATAATTTGTCGCCGTTTCCGTCAATAAGAACACGTCCTTGATACCCCGGCTTTGCATTTCCAGCAACATTCTCTGTAGCAATGCTTTACCAATGCCGCTATTTCTTTGACTGTCATTAACAACGAAAGAACGAAGAAGCGCTTTCTTGCCATCATAATGAACCCCCAAAGTACCAAGAATACAATCTTGCTGATCTGCAACCAAAAAATTTTGCCAATGCTGCACAACTCCCACTACAGGTAAGTCATTCGTCTGTAAAAGACTTTTAATTTGTTCGATATCATTGGGCTCCGCATGACGGATGGTGTATGGTTTATTATTACTGTTCTGATTCATTATCTTGCCCCCATCAGGTAATTATAGTAAACAACTAGCCGGTAAAAATGATCGCAATCGCCAGAACAGCAGTAAAAATAGCAATCAATTATTTTGAGCACCCTGTTCGTCCCCTTTTGAAGGAATCATACTATAAAATAGTTGCTCATTGCAACTGTTTTTCTTGGCAATTAATTAGTTTCTTTAAGTATCTTCAACTTATAACGCTCGATAAACCGGGATGACAACGGGTAATCGTATTAATTTTCGATTTTTCTAAATAAACGGTTGCTTTATGCAACTATTGTGTGTTACATTTAATCTGATGCGAACAACTCAAAACATCATTATTTTACAAAGGGAGTCATTCTATGTCTGAACACAACCAAGCCAAACTATTACGGGAAAATTTGCGTGTATTGGTCCGCAAACTGGGAGTTCTGGAACGCGAAGAAGCATCTTGGTGCGCCGTCACCCTGAGCCAATGCCACACAATTGTTGAAATCGGAAGAGCGGGCAGCATTTCTATCAACGCGCTTGCAGAAGTTTTGGGACTCGATAAGAGCACTGTCAGCCGGTCTGTCGATAAGCTTGTAAATGACAACCTCATTGTACGGGATACCGACCCGGAAGACAGACGATACCTTACATTGAAGCTTAGTGAGAAAGGGCAATTGCTGTTTGCAGAGGTAGAAGCCAGAATGTCTGCGTATTTTGAAAATGTGCTCGACACGCTCCCTGCCGACAAACGCGAACAAATCATCGAAAGCTTACAGTATCTCACGCAGGCGCTGCCTGCTTTCCGATGCTGCTAATACAAAGGAAAGGAGTACAATCATGGAAAATGACATTCGTGAACAAGTAAAGAAAAAATATGCTCTGGCAATCAAAGCTAAGTCTGGTTGCTGCGGACCTTCTGCCTGCTGCGGCGGAAACCAGGAAGCGACAAATGCAATCACCGGCAACTTGTATGAAACAGCGGAAATCGAAGGCTTGCCGCAAGACCTCCTCGCCACTTCTCTGGGTTGCGGCAACCCAACGGCTTTGGCAACTCTTCATCCAGGAGAGATCGTGTTGGATTTAGGAAGCGGAGCCGGTTTGGATGTATTGCTTTCCGCCAAACGGGTAGGTCCATCAGGAAAGGCATACGGCCTGGACATGACAGATGAAATGTTGGCTGAAGCCAATGCCAATAAAGAAAAATCCGGACTTACTAACGTAGAGTTCCTAAAAGGCCATATTGAAGACATTCCATTGCCCGATTCTTCAATGGATATTGTAATCTCTAATTGCGTCATCAACCTGTCGGCAGACAAAGACCGGGTTTTTCACGAAATCTTTCGAGTCTTAAAACCCGCTGGACGACTGGCAGTATCCGACATCGTAACAACCAAACCTTTACCTGCCAAAATCCAAAACGATCTATTGGCGTGGTCCGGCTGTATTGCTGGGGCACTAACCGAAAAAGAATACTGGGATAAATTGTTTAAAACCGGTTTTACGGACATTGAAATCATCGTTACCCGCGTATATGATTTAACCAGTTCGGCAGCGCAAAAACTCGTTGCTTCGATGACGGAAGCCGAACGGAAAGAATTCAACGGTTCGCTGGTCAGCGCATTCATACGGGCAAAAAAACCGGTTTCTGACTAATAAACTGCGTGGAAATCAGCAAGGCAATCTTCCTTTATTGCAATCATAGGGTATGCGTCGGAGATTCTAAAGTAAATATCAATAGCAGAAATATTTTGTGGGGAGTGATCAAGCGTGCATTTCGAGGGTAAAGATGATTTTCTTGAAGAACGGATGGCAAAATATGATCAATGGATCAAGGAAGGGAAAGTCCCTACTTCCTCAAAAGTAGTACCGGTCGTGGAATCACTGTCAGGGCTTCAGTGGGTATTGCCAACCCAGCAAGCAGTGGAAGTTATTCGCAATATGCGCTCTTTTGCTCTGGCAAATTGCGGATGCCGGGAACGTTATCAACGTTGTGACAATCCTATGGAAGTGTGCATTTTTACTAATGACATTGCGGATCAGTATGTGAAAGATGGAAAGGGGCGCTATATCACCCTCGAAGAAGCCAAAGATGTATTGAAGAAAGCACATGAACGCGGTTTAGTGCATCTGACTTTCTATAATCCCGACCAATTTGTTTACGCTCTCTGCAGTTGCTGTGAATGCTGCTGTCACGATTTGCAATTCATGAAGAAATACCAACGCCCTGATCTTATTGCTCATGCGGATTACGTTGCAGAGGTCGATGTGAACGCCTGTGTGCAATGTGGTGTTTGTATTGACCGCTGTGTTTTCGATGCTCAAAAAAAAGAAGACGAAATGGTCGTATTCCACCAAAATAGATGCTACGGCTGTGGTTTGTGCGTCACCACCTGTCCAACAAATGCAATAAAAATGGTACTCCGCCAAAAATAAACCGATCTGCGAAACGCCTCCTCTGGGGAGGCGTTTTTCACTACTATCATAATGCTCGTTGACAAACAATGCCTCATGATTTACTATATGAGTATATGCTCATATAGTAAATTTAAGGAGGCCCTATGAAACTGGTCAAAATTTTAAAAGTATTAAGCGATGAAACAAGGTTTCGTATCCTCAATCTGCTGAAAAATTCCGAGCTCTGTGTTTGCGAGATAACGTACGCGTTAGATGCTACGCAATCAAATATTTCCAAACATTTAGCCAAACTCAGTGATGCCAATATCGTGCTTTCCTCGAAAAAAGCCCAATGGATATCCTATAAGATCAACCCTGCTTTGCTAAAAGAATATCCATTTATTCAATCCATCCTGGATCAAGAAATGGGAAAAATCCAACAATGCCACGAAGATCTGAAAAAATTAGCTGCTTGTCAGGACAAAGGAATACCCTGCGATTGGTAAATCATTCGTCCTGTTCCAAACTCATTGAAAATAATCCTGCGTTTCGCAAAAAATCATATTCGTGAAGGAGGTGAGTTGGTTTATGTTTGACTGGGTGCAAAGCCTGGCAGATTGGCTTGTGTATAGTGTTTTTTCAATACAACCGGGAAGCAAGTTAGGGGATGCTCTCAATTTTTTCATCTTCGATACGATTAAAATCTTTATTCTGCTGCTGATCATCATCTATATCATCACATTCATCCGCAGCTTCTTTCCACCGGAGAAAACACGAGAGATACTTTCACGCAAGAAAGGCAATACGTTTTTGGGCCATATTCTGGCTGCGCTATTAGGTATCGTTACCCCCTTCTGTTCCTGTTCAGCCGTTCCGTTGTTTATCGGTTTTGTTGAAGCAGGTATTCCGTTGGGTGTAACCTTTTCCTATTTGGTAGCGGCCCCGATGGTGAATGAAGTAGCGTTGGTACTGCTATACGGCTTGTTTGGCCTTAAAGTTTCTTTAATTTATATATTATCCGGTGAAGTCATCGCCATAATCAGCGGTATGATCATTGGAAAAATGAAACTGGAAAAGTATGTCGAAGGCTACGTATATGAGATGGACATCAACAACACTGATTTAAATATTCCCGAGCCGACAATGCAGGAAAGACTTTTTGATGCCTGGATCTTTACTCGGGATTTACTGAAAAAAATATGGATTTACGTGGTGGTCGGTATCGCAATTGGCGGCGTGATGCATGGTTGGATACCTGCAGGGGCGTTGGCGAAATACGCCGGAGCGGACAATCCCTTCGCGGTATTCGTTGCGGTTTTGATCGGTGTCCCTCTCTACTCAAATGCCGCAGGAGTAATCCCGCTGATTAGTGAATTGACGCGGGCCGGAGTAGCA
>CAYUNV010000034.1:8862-14168 GCA_964446265.1 uncultured Negativicutes bacterium
TGGGAACGGCTCTGGCTTTTATGATGGCCGTGACCGCTTTGAGTATTCCCGAGATGATTATTCTGCGCCAGGTATTAAAGCCAAAACTGCTGGCAATCTTCGTCGGTATAGTCAGTTGCGGCATCTTATTTACCGGTTACTTGTTCAATTATTTACTATAGACAAATTAAACTAAGGGAGGTTCATAGTATGCAAATTAAGATTTTGGGTTCAGGATGTTCCAAATGCACACAGCTTTATAACGAGGTAAGGAAGGCCGACCAGGAATTACAAAGCGGAGCTGAAATCATCAAAGTGGAAAACATGAAAGAAATTGTTGGCTATGGCGTGATGAGAACTCCCGCTCTGGTTATCAACGACAAAGTTAAGGTGGCTGGCAAAATTCCTACAGTGGAAGAAATCAAAGAATTAATAAAAGAAGCGAGCAAATAGGTTGTTAATCACTATGATAGGCTCGTTAAATTGACTATATTTTCTGATAAGAGTACAATTAATCTAGCAGGTATTCCTGATTCTTCAAATTCGAAAAGGAGGGCGTAATGATGAGCCAAAAAATTTTGGTGGCACTGGATAATTCCGATTATGCCGACAAGGTTATGCTCAAGGCGTTGGAGCTAGCCAAAGCATACAAAGCTTTGCTCATTGGCGTATCCGTAATCGAAGATGCTTACATTAAAGGGTGTAATGAATGCGAACCAGGGGTAATGGCAACAAAAGATTATTGGACTAGCTCTTACCAGACCGTACTTGACAAGTGTAATAATCTGGTGAACGAAGGAAAAGGATGTACGGAAGAAAGTTGTATTGTTTTTGAACACAAAATGCTGACCGGAAGTCCTGCCGAAGAAATTATCAACTATGCAGAACAACAGGGTGTTGATCTGATTGTATTAGGTCACCTCGGCAAATCTGCCGCTTCCGGTTTTGCCATTGGAAGCGTCGCACAAAAAGTAGCCGCTTATAGCAAATGTTCTGTGTTTATAGTAAAATAACAAATAAATAAACAATACAAAAGCGGCATAAGTTTCGTAAAGACCGAAATCTATGCCGCTTTTGTATTTAGTCTAATTTTATTTTATCTCCCTGCGTTTCCGGTAAAGTATTTTTTAAAGCCCAACGCAACATTGACCAGCCCAATCATTACTGGAACTTCAATTAGCGGGCCGATAACTGCGGCAAAAGCCTCGCCGGAATTAATGCCGAAAATCGCTACAGCAACGGCAATAGCCAGTTCGAAATTATTGCTGGCCGCCGTAAATGACAAGGTTGTGGTTTGTTCATAATTTACCCCTAATCGCCAACTCAGCAAGAAAGAAATCAAAAACATAATCGCAAAGTATATAATTAATGGGATTGCAATTCGCACCACATCCATCGGCAGCTTCACGATGTAACTGCCTTTGAGTGAAAACATAACAACAATAGTAAATAACAATGAGATTAGTGCTAACGGACTAATCTTAGGAATAAACGTTTTTTCATACCAATCTCTCCCTTTCGCCGGTAACAAAAAACGGCGGGTAAGATATCCGGCCATAAAGGGAATACCAAGATAAATCGCTACACTTGTCGCCACGTCTTTCATGGAAACTTGAATTGTCATCCCAGCAAAGCCAATCCATCCCGGCAGCACTGTAATGAAAAAATAAGCAAATACCGAATAAAACACCAGCTGAAAAATCGAGTTCAACGCTACTAATGCCGCCGCATATTCCGTATCCCCGTCCGCCAATGAGTTCCAAACAATTACCATAGCGATGCAGCGGGCTAAGCCAATTAGAATTAATCCCACCATGTATTCCGGTTGATCCGCCAAAAATGTAATCGCAAGCATAAACATTAAAACCGGACCAATAATCCAGTTTTGTACCAGAGATAAGACCATAACTTTAACATTGCGAAACACATTTCCCAATTCTTCATATTTTACTTTTGCCAAAGGCGGATACATCATCACAATCAAGCCGACAGCAATCGGGATCGAAGTAGTACCGATTGTGAACGTATCCAGCCATACTGCAATTTGTGGAAACAGATAACCGCTGCCTACCCCAATAGCCATTGCTACGAAAATCCACAAGGTTAAAAAACGATCTAAAAAAGATAACTGCTTTTGTGCACATGCCATTTTGTTTCCCCCCAACGTGTAATAATCGATCAGTCTTTCTCGTAAGATATTTTGCCCTTATTAATTGATCACGGACAAGCAATCATTCTTCTGGCCCACAAACAATCAGCACAGGAAGGGCTGTTTCCCCAACAGTCCATTTCGTTACTTTCCGTATAATTACAGCCATCTAATGACTTACAGTCCGTGCATGACGGGAAATGATAGTCGCTCACCGTTTGCCGGAAACTGACATACAAGGGGTCTTTCCAGAGCTCAGCCAACGTCTTTTCATTCACATTCCCCAAATAAAACGCTTTCATTTCTTTTTTTCTGCCGTAAACAAAGCATTGATAGTTATGCATGAACGCATAGCAAGGGCTGATATATCCCTGGTGATTGATGCACAACGATTTTTCTTTGACAAACTTGCAGTATCGTTCCGTCCGCAATTTCATATTCGACATTTGCGCCCGTATCGATGTCAGCAACGATTCTTTGCCAAACAAGTTCCCGGTATCATCCAGGTCGTAAACAATTTCATCCTTCATGGACTCGTGATACGGCAGCAAATTGGTTATAATTACCTGACTCGCATGAAGATCCCATGCCAATCGGATTAACTTCGGCAAGCGGGAAAAATTCTTTTTCATCGCCACAAATTCGATGCCCAGTTCCGGTTTTTTTGCGCGTTTTTCTTTCTTTATGGACTGCAAAGCAACAATATTGTGGTAAACGCTTTGAAAACTGGCTCCTTGCCGAATTTCGTTATATTCCTCTTCCTCAGGACTATCCAAAGAAGTAAATACTATGTCAACTTCCAAATCGATCAGTTTCAGAATCACGTCTTCTCTCAAAAACGAACCATTCGTAATCATCTCCACTTTAAGCCCGCGTTTTTTTACCGCCTGCAGCATATCAAAAATTCTTGGGTGAGACATAGGTTCTCCAAATCCGCCAAAATGAACGGATTGCAAGTCCGGCAAAGTTTCCATGCTTTTAAGGATGTTCTCAAACGTAGGCCAATCCATATGAGTCAGTGGGTCCTGCCAGGAGCTTCGGATACAGGTGATGCAGTTGAAATTGCATTTCGTAGTGACCTCAATATAGATCCGCTTAACATCGGGAAGCAGAGTAACTATACGGTATCCATCTTCCGTCCGAAAGAACAAAGCTTCTTGTTCCTGGTTGAAAGATACCGGAAGCTGAGTGGTTCCGTCATTCGAAATTACAATTTTTTCTCCTATTGCCATTTTCCCGGAATTACGTTCTGCAACTGACTTTTTCATGTTACCCTCCATACCTTGCTCAAACTTCCAGTGCAAAAAGAAGTTCAACTCTTCATTGATTTATACAGACTTTCGATATTCCTTCATAAGGACAGCACAGTCAACTCCGCTTTCCTTATGTTCTTTTAACCGCAGCAAATCAATTTGGCACTGCGGAAGCTGGCAAAAATGCTCCTGGAATAGTTCCGTTAAAAATGGGTATATATCAAATATCCGTTTATCAACCCGATAATAAATCCATTGGGCTTTCTTTTCCGCTGCAACAAGTTTTGCCTGTTTCAGTCTTGTCACATGACGGGAAATATTGGATTGCCCCAAGTTTAATATGACCTCTAATTCACAAACACATAACGTCTCGCGCGCCAAGAGAGTAATAATACGAATCCTTGTTTCATCACTCACAGCTTTCAAAACATCTATAACATTCAGAAAAACACACCTCGCTTTTACTCACAGATCACCAATTCTCACAACTAAATTTATGCCAAGCTATAATATGATTATATTCGGTTATACTCATAAACTCAACTTAATTATTAATATAAAAACTCCCTAAATATATTTCATTATAAATAAAAAAAGTTCTCACCATCACAGCGGAACTCTCTATTTCCTCAAGAAGCAAAGAACATCCTTTTGCTTCTTTGCTATTTTTTTAAATATTGCGACAATTTGGCGTTCATGAGATAATAATATTGCAAGTCGGTTCTCTTTTTTAGTGAAAACACTCAAGGAGGAGAAAAAATATGTTAGATTATCTCAAACTCATCGGCAGTGGTCCTTATGACTTGTCTGCGGCCCTCCATGGTTTGTTCGGCTTTATGCTTTTTGCTGTCTTCATCTGGGCAGTGGAAGCCGTCAACAATAAATCGCCGGAAGCATTCGAAAGACTCAAGAAAGGTTCCATCGCTATGGTAATTTTCGCATTTCTCAGCATTGGATATGGCAATGCAATCTATATCGCCTATCGGGCAAAAGACGGAGTCCAACCTTGGCTAAGAGCACATGACATGTATTATTATCATACCTTGGGCATGGAATTAAAGGAATTCATCGCTTTATTTACTTTCCCCTTAGCTGTTGTCATCGCATATGTTGTCTTTACAATGAGCGAAGATTGGTTTGAAAGCACTTGGGCTCGCAATACTGTGAGATTTGCTCTTTATGCAGCAATTCTTTATACTTTTATCGCGCTGGGTCTCGGCGCAATGATTACCAAAGCCAAAGCCGTCTAGCTGTGACTATTGAGAACAAGGAGGGATTTTTATGTCTGCTGATATTAAAATTAAACAAGCAAAATGCGCGGTCGCTTTTCTTGCAAGCGGAATAGGATTGTTTGGCCTCTCCATATCACATATGTTGGCTGACATTACTGGAGGTTCTGGCGGACCTGTAGGAAAAGCATTGACTTTTCACACGGGAATTGGGCCATTTTCCGGAAAACAGATCGTCGGCCTGATCACTTGGTTTTTAGCCTGGTTTATTCTAAACAAAATTTTTTACGGTCAAGAAGTACACGAACGAACCTTTATCATTTGGACGGTAATATTATATGCACTCGCAACATTGCTCGTTTTTCCACCATTCCTGTCGCTGCTGTAGTCAACCCCAAAATACAATTTATCCCAGACTATAATACCATTACAAGATTGACACTAAAGGTAATCTGTTGTCCTCATTCCAAAACAGAACAGAAATAATCATATATTGAGGAGGAATTTGCTATGGTTAAGAGACTTACCCAAATTTTCTTGCTTGCAATCTTATCATTGGGGTTGCTTGGTTCCAGCACTTACGCAGCTTCACACCATAATCATGCTACGGCGCCAATGACTATGATGTCAATGACTGCACCTGAATGGGATGGTCAATCTCCCTTTGACAAATGGTTTCTGGACAACATGATCCCT
>CAYUNV010000034.1:14178-20428 GCA_964446265.1 uncultured Negativicutes bacterium
TTCCCAGCGTTCCGAGATGAAAACTCTGGGTAATGACATTATTCAAGCGCAATTGAACGAAATTGGACAGATGCAAGACTGGCGAACCCAGTGGTTCAACATTCAGCCACTTGCAACCCACCCTGGGATGATGCGGGATATGACGGAAATGATAAAAATGGAGCAGAGCGGAATGATGAAAATGCCGCCCGGTCAAATGTCCGGTATGATGAAAATGGATGTTGATCTTTGGTTTCTGGACAACATGATTCCTCATCATCAGGGAGCTATCGATATGGCGAATATGGCATTGAAAAATTCTGAACGCCAGGAAATTATCACTTTAGCTCAATCGATCATTACTTCCCAGCAAAAAGAAATTTCCATGATGCAACAATGGAAAAGCGCATGGTATCCACCCTCGCAATGAAATCGAGTAGGAGACTGCCTATTAGTTGAGCAGTTGACCTCTCACACCACCATACACACCTTTTGGTATACGGCGGGCCAATACCTTGATTACAGTCCCTCGTATCGTTTGGCTGTGTCACCATAGCCGATCGATGCGAGGTATTTGTTTGTTAATGTGCTATTCCGGCGTAGCTTCTACAAAATGCAAGGACAGAGAATTGCCCGATCCGAAAAATGGGCAGATTAAACTTGGCTCACTCGGAAAGCCTTTTTTCCATGTTGATGACTTTAGCAGTAATTTTCATTATTGAGTCCGGATTGAGGGGCCCGCAGCCTGGTTGGGGGGAGGGTTTCCTTCTTAAACGAAAAACGCCCTATCAAAGGACGCTTTGCATCTTACTAGTAATTTGCATTTATATAGATTTTTGGCTTACTTTCTCCTGTCATTTTACAATCAGAGTCAATACACATTGACGATGCTAAACAAGAAAGTCCGTATCGACGTTTTGTTTCAGGAATATTCGGTATTTCAGAATACTGTTCTCTAATAGTTACTAATTTATTAAGCCGGCTGCAACGATACCTTACTAGTTTTACTGTTTGCTTTGGTTCCATATAGAGAATCATCTCCTTTTACCATATCATACACACTTCGGTAAAAAGGGAAGAATACCTTTATTATTAACAACTAATAACAGTAATACTGTTTGATTAAATCAACTACATTCGGACAAACGATGCCGCTGATCAATGGGTTGCAGCAGGTAAAGCCCGGTATATTGATCTCGACGAGGCAAAAGTAAGACTAAAGGCGGCCAACGAGCATGGTCTGATACACCTGACTATGTATAATCCCAGTCAACATATTTTTGTCTTGTGCAGCTGCTGCGAATGTTGCTGTCAAAACTTCCAGTCGATGAAAAAATATCAGCGACCGGATCTGATCGCCCATGCCGATTATGTTGCCGAAGTTGACAAGAATGCTTGTATTTATTGTGGTGCCTGCGTCAAGCGATGTATATTTGTCGCGCAGGAATATGACGGAGAATCAGTTTTTTTCATCAAGACAAGTGTTACGGATGCGGATTATGTGTTACAAAATGTCCAACGGGTGCAATAACGATGAAAATCCGTAAAAGCATTCAAAGTCAGGTTCCTAAGAATAAGGGCTGTGGTTCAAAATAAGTTCGGAAGCAAATAAAATACTGTGACTCCCAGTATTCCAGAAAACATCATCAAAGGAACATCTTTTCTAGCCAGTCGTGCATTCGGTTCCACTTTTTTCAGAACAAGAACAAGGACTACGGCCGCAATGATGAAACGTAATAAAGCCATTGTCATTGGCGGAATAACTGCCACCGTTATTTTGACACTAATAAAGGATAGCCCCCAAACTACAGCGGTAAAAAATATTGCTAGCAATCCCATAAAATAAGTATGATCCATTTTGCGCCCTCCCGCAAAATTTTTAACCTGATTTGATTGGCAAAGGCGATCCATAGCCTTGAAAATCCACGTTAAAAATGAGTCAGAGAGCTGTCCCCTGACTCACATGTCTCAATAAACACAACGTACCGATTGCAATTTGCAACTGGCTATCTAGTAGTGATTGCCATTTTCATAATATCCGGTTTTTTCAAGCACCACGAAAAAAATTTCCACCTGCTCGTACCCCGCACGACGCACAGCCTGATCAATAGCTTGCGCCGCAGCATCTTGAAGCTCTTGTCCCCGTTCAAACCAGTTCACCTGGATTAACGGAGAGCCCGTTACTTCTATTCCGTCCTTGAAAAAAATGGTTTCTAATAACTCAATCGTAAAATATTCCCTTGGGCAACCAATAATGTCCGTAAGCTCATCAACCAGCGTCTTACTTATAGTTTGTATGTCTTGTTTTTTCATACCCCGAATAATCAGTTGCGGCATAGTTGTCCTCCTACCAATCTGTGGTCTAAAGCCTTCTTTAAAGAAGCATTATCGCTTTGAGCTTCAGTATATACTAACGGAATATACCTGGCAAGAGCTTGCCGGCCTCTTTCTTGATACTTTCTTCGGCGCGCTTTTCGGCCGCTTTTTGGATATTTTCTTCATTAAATGCCGGCCGCTCCAGCGGATTGAGCCGTTCTAAGACATCCCGCGACAACTGTTCCGGATAAATGGTCCCAGCAACTGTCTCCATGGCAATGCCGGATAGTTCTGTTTCTGCGCCCCGTCTAACGAAATGGCCGGTCATCTTCAGAAACGGGATCCCATAAGCTTTGCCGTCACGAATTAAAAACGTTCCCTGCGTAACAGCTGACTCTCCCTTTCCGCTCACGCGGCCGTTGAAGTCAAGCGGACCTTGCACATCCTTGTCCGTTAACCGGGAACTATCAAGGCCTTGTCCTGCCGCACCCAGTTCGTAACTTTCATTACTTGTCTGGACTTCACCTTCGGCCCTCACTGTTCCTTGGTAAACGGAGCCGGAAACCTCCTGCAGCAGCAGACGGGTGTCAACATAGCGAAATTTTCCGACGACCCCGTTCACCGGCATACCACTAAAAGTAGCTTGCGGGATACTGAAATTACCAGAAATGTCCGGTTCAGACAACGGTCCGGCAATCCTTAACTGGCAGGCTAGCGGCCGTTGAACCGTTAACCCGGACATAAATGCTGCCGGATCAACATCCGGAACGGAAAGAATTATATCAATGCGTGCTGCCCCTTGCGGCCATGATAGAGTCCCATACCCGGATGTCTGCTGACCGGAAATAATGAAATTCATGTTTTGCAGTTGTATCTCGTCTTGATTGCCGACAAAACGTCCTTGGCCGTCAGTGATTTTTCTCTTTCCGGCCAGGTTTAGACCCGAAAAATCCCCTTCCGCCCGCCACTTCAAAACGCCTTTGACATCGCGTTCTGTCAGTATCGTCAACGTTGTTACTCTTCCGCCTTCCAGGCTGATCCCCTGTGTGGCGGGTATGATATCACGGAAATCCTGCAAATCTAAATCTTTACCCTTAATAGCGATCATAGAAAATTGACCGTTATTCCAATCTCCATCAATAGTCAGGCCCGCTTGACCGATTTTCCCCTTCAAGCGGATGTTAAAATCCGGATTAGCATGGAAATCGATTACTCCGTTCGCATCGTCTATCGTTTTTGATAACAAATATGCTTTGGCGTATATCTTAGCTGATACGATTTGCATTTTTCCCTGAAATTTATTTTCTTTGGTTTGATCTTCTTTGATAAAATTTTCCCAGTTCCAGTGACTTTTTTCTTCCTGCAACCAAATTTCCGCACCCTCCGCTGTTATGGTTTCGATACGCGATATGCCAAAGTTAGCCTTTGCCAAATCAGACCAACTGTACTGCAGCTTTACAACCGGAATCTGCGCCAACAAATCCCCTTGTTTGGAATAGAGTGATACATCTATAATGCGGATCCAGCCCAATAGAGATAAGTCCACAGCCCCTACTTGTACTCGCCCATTTACTTCCTGGCTGTAGCGTTCCACTAAATAATGCTGCAGCGCCTGCCCCACCCGCGCCGCAAACAAATACCACGAAAAACTAAATAGTCCAATTAATACAATCAAACCGATCAACAATCTCCGATGCTGAATGAAGCGCGCTCTCATGCCCCTACCCCCAAACTTACATAAGCGATTTGTGCGAATACGCATTATTTGCCCTTATTCGAAACAAAAAACGCCAGAACGAACCGAATACGGTCGGCCTGGCAGTGTCATGCGCCCGGTCTCCGCGGCTTTAGACCAACGGCTTTGCGTCCTGCCTTTCGGCTGGTTTGCTAAGGCGTACCCATCAACAAAAATAATTTTTGCTTATGCTTTCATTTTATCAGAAAGCACATCCCTATTCAATTTTTTACGCCATGCAAAAATAAATAAGTATTATTTAATATCAATTATCTTCTTGTTTAAAGTATTATAGGGATTTTATCTATCCATATGATATAACGCATGAAAACGCAAAAAAATTTGCCGTACGTTTTTTGTTTGAATGTAAAGGCTTTTGAATGATAAACAGAACGCATATTCCCATAATTTAGCAGGAATTTTAGCATGCTTATCCAACTGTAACTGAACAGTTACACGAAAAACCAACTGCTAATTTATATATCATTTGGAGTATTGATGCAAAGATAGAATCTAT
This sequence comes from uncultured Negativicutes bacterium, assembly GCA_964446265.1. Taxonomy (GTDB): domain Bacteria; phylum Bacillota; class Negativicutes; order CTSoil-072; family CTSoil-072; genus CTSoil-072. The sequence goes on from CAYUNV010000034.1 coordinate 18,726, forward strand.
TATAGATTAAGAATGGAGTGATGAAAAAGTGGAAAAAACCAACGCTATTACAAGTATTAAGGAAAGTATGAAAAGGTGCATTGAACTTCCTAAGTGTAGAAAATGTGCTTGCTTACAAGAAACATTGGTAGGAATGAAAAACGCACTTTCCGAAAGAAAGGGAACTGAGTTATTAGAGTTACTAAATGATGTGGAAACTTCTTTAGGCAAGATGGAATCGACTGAATATGCTTGACTAGGTTGCGAACACTGCTGGTCAGCAGATATTACAAATGCTTTTGACGAGGCTTTTTCTAACTCAACTAATTTTCATTTTACGGAAAGTCGTACAATAAACGATTCCATGCTTCTTCCCGAAATCGGCGAATACTTCGTTCTATCGCTCGGCCCTAACTATCCAGTAGCGGTGTCTACATTAAGAGATGAAGAATTGGCTGAAACGATAGCGAATATAAAGCCCCGGGGGTTAAGCATTATCGGCAAAACACATACTGAGAATATTGGTATCGATAAAATCATTAAGACGCTATTATTCGTACCTTCCATCAGGTATTTGATCCTTTGCGGAAGAGAATCGGGGCATTATAGTGGCGATACTTTAAAAGCCCTAATTCAAAACGGTGTTGATAAGAATATGAGAGTTATAGGCACTAAAGCAAAGAAACCTGTTTTAGCCAATACAACAATTGAACAGGTCGAAGCGTTTCGAGAACAAATTGAACTTATTGATATTATAGGCTGTGATGATTTGGATGCAATTCTAGAGAAATTGGATGAAGTTTCTCAAAAGGCAAAATCCAAATGTAACAGCGATGGCAGTCGCTCAATCAAAGAGAGAAAGATAATTGTAACAGAAACAGAAGTAATAACGGTTAAAGAAAAAGATCCCAAATCAGTCAAGCTAGATAAGGCCGGTTACTTTGTAATTGTGCCTAAAGGGGATACCATTTTCGTCGAACACTACAGCAACGATAATCATTTGCTCCGTATTGTTAAGGGTGAGGATGCAAGAAACATTTATTGGACAATAATCGAAAATGGATGGGTTACGGAACTTAGTCATGCGGCTTATCTAGGTAAGGAACTTACAAAAGCTGAGATTTCAATTAAAGAACGAGTTAAATATATCCAGGATAAGGCTTAGTGAGTTAGCGCCTTCAATTATTATCAATTAATTGTGTTTATTTTTTATAAACACAAAAGGGAAGCTTCTAACATGCGCTATTTTAATCATCCACCCCACTCCTTGTCCTTGAATCGTAAATGAGACTCATCAGCATTTATGCCGATGAGTCTCTTGTCATTTTCTAGTTGCAACCGATAAATTTGCTTTCTTAATGATTCAATCTCGGATAAAAGGGTATTCTTGTCATCGGGGAGCGGTCGATCTTTTTTCTTAAACAATGTCTTATTACCTCCGTTTGTACCTAAAAATATACACATGTCTGTAATTACATATGTAATTACGTTTGTAATTATCTGTACTAGTGTATTATCAGTAATAGTTATAGTTCATCTAATGCAGTCCTGACTACATTGTCGCGACTGATCAAGCAAATACACACTATAGCCACAGCGCAGAAAAATATTCTGAAATCCTTCCCGACCATCCGGCGTTGTTTCCCATGTTTTTGCTGACTGACCTGCGCCATGCAAGAATACAAGTGGATACTTACGAGCCTTCTGCGGAATTTGGTAGAATA
>CAYUNV010000035.1:0-4659 GCA_964446265.1 uncultured Negativicutes bacterium
TGTATGTCCAGGTGTATGCCCAAATAATGCCCTGGCTCTAATCCCTGTGGACAAGGGGCTATTGTCAGTAAAAGTCTTAAACTTGCCCGCAATCATATAAGGGGTAATCGCTGTTTTTGCCGCCTGAAACGTTCGCCTTACATCAGCCGGAGCTTCATTCCTGTTACTGTCGCCCAACCAATAATCGGCTTCGCGTTGATTGGCGTATACGGTTGCATTGGGGAAAACCCGTTCCGTGCCGGATACCAGCCCTCCGACATGGTCTCCATGCATGTGTGTGAGGTAAACTTCTTCGATTTGCTCCGGTTTGTAACCGGCAGCACGCAGATTATTCAGCACGTTCCCCATGCTCGGGCTGCCCATTGTCCCATTACCGGCATCGATCAGGACCAGCTTGGATCCTGTATTAATAAGATACGCGTTTACCGTACTTTCCATTTGTTCATCAGGATAAGCGCGTACTAACATCTCTTTGATTTTTTCCCGATCGCCTTGCAACAACTGCACTTGCTGATCGATCAGCCGTTTATTGGTGCCATCAGACAGCGCAATTACCTCAAAATCGCCTATCATCATTCGACAATACCCCTTTCCACCCGTTGGTTCCTCTGCCCAAGCGGCAGCATTAAACATTACGGTATACAGCAAGAAAGCGATAGTAAAAAAGATAGTATGAAATTTGGAAGGCATCCGGCCACATAAAGCACTCATAAAAGAATTCCTCCTTTTGTATTCTTTCATACCGTAAAAAGACTAAAGGTAATGAAACAATCCTGGTCGATTATTTTTTCAAGATGAAATCCGGGGACATTTCCTGCCATTTCGCCATTTTAGCAGCTAAAACGGCCTTGTTTTCCTCATCTTCTTTCATCGCAATCAATTCCCAATCCATTTCTTTCAGCGCAGTAACCACTTCAAGCAATTTCTGGTATGGGATTGAAATGATATGCATCCCCGCCGGGTACACCTTACGGCGTTTCATCCCATGGTGCATGCCGGTTACACAAAAATTCACCTTTCCACTAACGTAAGGATAGGCATAAGTCCAGGCACAGCTAAGGACATTCGAAGTTTTAGACTCCCACAAATCCCCCGAAATGTAACTTGTAGCCCGCATAATGATATCAGCCTGTTCCGTATCAGCCACAATAATTACCAGATCGGGATCAAAATCGCAAAGCGAAATAGGGCAAAATACCACAAAATTATGCGCACCGCGAACCAAGGTCGGAAGCATATTATACAATCTGGCATTGGCGGCCGGTGTTTTAAAGACACCAAAATCATAACCGGCTTGCCCGCTGGCGCCTAACGGGGGTTTATCGATCATCCCCAAAACCATCTTGCCAAAACAAGAATCATCATCCTTCGTTATAAAAAACTTTTTACCCGTATCCTGCGCTTCACGCACGAATTGACAAAATGATAAGCTCTTGTCAATCCGTTCTACATGTTCCGGCTGACTATAATGGAACTTAATCGCCACAGCAGGAAACTGCAACCCAAGCTTTGCAAAAACTTCTTTTTCTGCTTCCGCTACCATACCAGTATCGCCTTCTTTCGATTTTTTTGTGTGTCAGGGTGTGTCAGGGGACGGGGTTGTGACACACTATCACGTTCTTAAAATAATGCCTCGATTAATTCCAGTAAGCCTTTCTAGTTGACGAACCGATAAATTGTATTTTCCTTTTAACTTCTTTAAATATTGGTTTCTATCTACAATCTTTAATTTTTGTAAGTCTAATGCATTCTTTACTCGGCAGACTTGCTTTATTATTTCTTGAGCTTCCTCATCCGGCATCTGATGCTTATTTTCGTGATTAATATCCAAACAGTTGTTGTCATTTACTGTTGTTGTGTACTCTATAAAGTTTTGTATTGCCATTTTCCTATCATTGCTTATTATTTCAAGAATAAATTTTACATCGACCAGGTTCGCTGCTTTCAAATACTCATGGTAACTACTCCACATATAGTCCTGGATTTGCTTTACCAGTCCGGCTTTTACCGGATTTTGATGGATATACCTTTGCACAGTCTGAAGATATCGTTCGTCTTCTACCGGTTCACTTTTAAATCGATCTTGAAATAAGTTTCCTACTCTTTGATACTTGTTATTGTACCAATAAACATAACTACCGCCTATTCTCCGCATAATCTGCTCCAAAGGTTCCGTTCCTGTTTTGAGCAACAAATGTATATGGTTTCCCATTAAGCAGTATGCATAGATTTCGTATCCGCATTTTGCTTTATATCGCTGAAGGGTTTTGAGAAACTGGCTATAATCGTTCTCCTCTTCAAATATTACCTGCCGGTTAATTCCCCTCATAATGATATGATAAATTCCACTTTCACTTTTTTGTCTTGCTTTACGCGGCATTTTCTACCACCTCAGCTTTGGATTAAGTATTGTAGTCTATTGTGTCACAACCCCGTCCCCCTGACACATCCTCCTCAAATCACGCCGTTAATGAGTACATTCTCTTTCAAACATATTTTTCCTACCAGTCCAGCTTGGAAAGTCTTCTCGGACTATGGTAAGCTTAGCTGGAGGTGTATAGGATGATAACAAAGTATCGTACGGTGAAAGGCTACAGTGAAAGCGAATTGGAAATAAATAAATCACGGTTTATCACTTATGTAAATCGAGTTGAAACAGTAGATGCTGCCAACCTGTTTATCGAGCAAATAAAAAAGAAACATTGGAATGCCTCCCACAATTGTTCTGCGTATACGTTGGGGGACCAGGATCAACTGCAAAAAACCGATGATGACGGCGAACCGACGGGAACTGCCGGCTGGCCTATTTTAGAAGTCCTAAAAAAAACAGCGGTAAAAAACGTGGTTATTGTTGTGACCCGTTATTTTGGCGGGATTAAATTGGGCGCAGGCGGATTGATTCGGGCCTACGGCAAAGCAGCCAGCAACGGCCTGCTGACATCCGGTTTGGTCGAACGGGTACTGCACACCCGCATGATAATTTGCCTGGACTATGCGTTGCAAGGGCTGGTAGAAAACAGCTTACGTGCAAACGGCTACATCATTGAAAATAAAGAATTCGCCGAAAACGTAACCCTAACCGTCTTGGAAAAATGCGGCCGCGAAGAAATATTCATGAAAAAAATCCGCGATTTGACAGCTGCTCAGGCAAGCATAACTTGCTTGGAGCAAACATACGCGGAAATTGCGCTTTAGAGTGTCTGGGGGTCGGGTTTGTTGACAAAGTGAAAGTGTGTCAACAACCCCGTCCCCCTGACACTCTAATTCCTAAATTCACGGATACTAATACTTCGCACACGCCCTTGATTTTAAGAAGAAAAAAGCAATGATTACAAGAGTTACCAATGGCGATACATACTCCGGTACTTCGATATGGAAGCCCTCGAGGATCATTACTATCCCGAGAAAAAAGATGGAATACATTGCGCCATTTTTAAGATATACATATTTTTTAATTTTTTCTATGTTTCCTACTGTAAACTGTCTCAACACAATGGCCCCTATGCCGTTTCCAAGCAATATGAGAGGAATCGACATGGTGAAGGCAAAAGCGCCAAGCACCCCATCGATTGAGAAGGTTGTGTCGATGATTTCAAGATACATAATTTTACTGAGATCGGACATCGCGTTGACATTGCTCAGAAGTTTCTTTTCATTTTCTTCGGCATTCTTTTTAAAACCATCCGTTATAAAAAATGCTGACGATCCAATAACGGCAGACAGAGCTAAATAAGGGTCATATTTTATCGCGCTGGCCACAATTCCAACCAAGATGATCGAAGCCAAAGCATAAAACCAGGCTCCCTTCTGTAAAAAGAACTCCTCGGTTGGGAGGCCAATATTTTTGTCTTCAATAAACAGCCAATGAAGAAATAATAATAAAAGGAATACTCCTCCTCCCAGCATAAGGATAGGAGTTGACTTCGCTATGGACTCTATTACCCGGGGATCGTTGGAGAAGGTCGCGGTAAAAGCTCCGATTGGTCCCAGCGCCGGATTGGCTATCCATACAATAAGCCAAGGCAGAAGCCCTCGAACCACAACTACCGCAAACAACATTCCCCAGAGCAGGAACCATCTCTTCGCCTTCTGGGACATGGTTCCCAAAACTTCTGCATTAATTACAGCATTGTCAATGCTGGAAACGATTTCAAACACAGTTAACCCGATCACAATAAATGCCATTGATAAAATATCCATAAGTAAATCCACCCTTTCCTCTCAAAATGCTCTGCGCAAAATAAAAAACGAAACCAACGGTACGCCAACTGAATGTCATACCAAAGGTCTCGCTTATTGGTGCAACCAACGGACAAGCCAGATGCAAAACGCATCGTGTGTTGACTTATCCTTTTTCAAAGCTACTCCCCTTTAGGGTGAGGTATTTTTTGTTTTCGTAATCATTCTAAAAGGATATCTTATTTTTGTCAAGCGTTCTCGGAACACCATCAAAAAGAGCTTGTTCAGGCTGCGCATTTGGCAATATCTGAACAAGCTCAAATAAGAATTTTTTATTTCTGAGATCTGCCGATTTCGAGTCCTTTTTCAAACGCTTCTTTGTTTAACGGAAGCAACTTCGGTTTTTTGCCAAGTTTGTGTTCGATTGTTCCCCAAACAACTTCCGGCGAAACAACTTCCGTATAACCAACATATACTCCC
>CAYUNV010000035.1:4669-17339 GCA_964446265.1 uncultured Negativicutes bacterium
ATGATCACATTCAAAACTTTTGCATTTCCCAGCTCAAGAGCGAGTTCTGTAACAGGGGCAGAAACGACTTTAATATCTTTTCTGGTAATCTCCTTGTTAACGATTGAGCTGTTAACGAAAAGCGTACCGCCGTCTTTTAATGTGCCAAGAAATCTATCTAATGACGGTTCGTTCATAACAATCAAATCATCCATCACGTCGCCTAAGGGCGCTCCTACCATCTCGTCTGAAATAACAACGAAGCAATTTGCTGTACCGCCACGCTGCTCGGCTCCATAGGAAGGGAAGAACGTAACGTTTTTATCGGTAGAATCACAGGTTGCTTCCGCTAAGAATTTTCCAAGTGTCATAACACCTTGTCCGCCAAATCCGGCAACACACAAGTTTGTTTCCATATCCTCTTCCTCCTATTTATCTCTTATTACACCCAGCGGGTATTCTGGAAGCATTTTTTCTTCAAGGAACTTCAGCGAATCCAAGGCTTCAACACCCCAGTTTGTCGGGCAATTTGATACGATTTCAACCATCGAGAAGCCTTTGCCGTTTAACTGGTTCTCAAATGCTTTCCGGATTGCTTTTTTCGTTTTCATTACATTCGCCGGAGTATTGCAGCTTGTGCGCTCTAAATATGCCGGAGCGGTAAGCTGGTTTAAGATTTCACACATATGCATTGGATATCCATGTTCCTCAGCGATACGTCCTTTCGGCGCCGTGCTTGCTTTCATGCCTAATAATGTCGTAGGCGCCATTTGACCGCCTGTCATGCCATAAATACCATTGTTGATAAAGATAACACTAATGTTTTCACCACGGTTTGCGGCGGAGATAGATTCCCCCAGTCCGATCGAAGCAAAATCGCCGTCGCCCTGGTAAGTATAAACCAAGGTATCCGGATTTGCCCGTTTAATCCCTGTTGCAACAGCACAGGCACGGCCGTGCGGCGCCGTGGTATTATCATAGGTTATATATTCCATATGAAGTCCGCAGCATCCGATACCAAGTACAGCTGCTGTTTTATCCATCACATTCATCTCATCAAGAACTTCACCGATTAATTTGATAACGGTACCGTGCATACAGCCAGGGCAAAAGCCGCTGACCATATCTTTGCAGATACCGGTTGTTCTCGAATACACTTTTTCCATTTTTCTGCCCTCCTATTTCTCGTTAAGTTTTCTTACAGCCGCTAACACTGCGTTACGACTCATGATTTCTCCACCTGACCGCAAGCATGTTTCGATTGGGCAGCGATCTTTAACCGCTTGTTTGACGTCATACACCAACTGCGCAGGAATAGACATTTCAACGTCAAGAATCGCTTTCACTCTGCTGTAATCCAATTTTTCGAAGGAAGCATATGGGAAAGGATGTACTGTCATCGGTCTGATTAAACCAACTTTGATTCCTTCTTTGCGCAGGATATCAATGGCGGATTTTGCGATACGGGCGGAAATGCCATAAGCGGCAATCACAATTTCTGCATCTTCGACCATATATTCTTCTACTTGTACGTCTTTATCCCACGTTGCGTACATGGCTGCGGTTTCGATGTTCGCCTTTTCCTGACCTCGCCAGTGCCCTGGTTCAATCCAGCCGCGTTTCACATCTTTGGCATGGCCAATACAAGCCCATTCTTTGTTCGCCGCTTTTAGGGCAGCCACTTCTTCATCGGTTTTCATTTCCGGTAATACAACCGGTTCCATCATGGTGCCAATAACACCATCACAAAGAATTAAAACCGGATTTCTGTCTCTTTGCGCGTAATCAAAGGCTTTATAGGTCATATCAATGGCTTCCTGAACGGAATCCGGCGCAAATACCAACATTTCGAATCCGCCATTGCCGGAAGCTTTTGTTGCCTGAAAATAATCCTGCTGAGCTGGATGAATGGAGCCAACACCAGGGCCGCCCCGTGATATATTAGCAAAAACCATCGGGATACGCGCGGATGCGCAGTAGGAAATCCCTTCACTTTTTAGCGAGATACCACAGCTTGATGAGGATGTCATTGATCTTGTTCCTGTTGAAGCAGCACCATAAACCATGTTTATAGAAGCAACTTCGCTTTCGCCCTGGACAAAACTTCCTCCCACTTCTGGCAATCTTCTCGCGAAGTATTCTGGAATTTCATTCTGCGGGGTGATAGGATATCCGGCAAAAAACCGACAGCCGGCTCTAACAGCTGCTTCTGCGATCGCTTCACAGCCCTTCATAAATATTCTAGCCATTTTTCTGTTCCTCCTTATTTATATACTTCAATCGCAGCATCCGGGCACATTCTTGCGCAAATTGCGCAGCCAATACAAGCATCCATATTGGCCGGTACTACATACTCATAGCCTTTTGCATTCACTTTGTCCCCTACAGCAAGCACACCCTTAGGGCAAAACTTAATGCAATACTGACAACTTTTACAACTTTCTGATCTAATCTCTACTTTTGCCATTTCGATCAAATTCTCCTCATCATTTATTTTTTCACAATACCAGTCCTATCTAACACTGACAAATCACTTGTTCAGCAAAGGACGCCGCAAATCACTGGTCCCAAGGATAAGTCAGATACAAATGGATCGGCAGCAAAGGACCAGCTATCTTCCCTTTCACTTCGTCATACAAAGTATCTCTGACGCAGGTGAACTCTATATCCATCAACGGGCCAACCATTTCATTCATTTTTAAATTTCCTTCCAATACCTCTTGGGCGGTTGTCGAAATCCCGTTGTTCGGATTGCTGATCATGCGTATTTTGTCTAACTTAATGTGGGATATTTTCAAGATGGACGAAAGGGTTCCGTCAATGTGGTTCACATTGCCAGACCAAGGCCGGTATGCATTCAGGACATAATAGACAACGGTATCCCCTTGATTTACTTTCGCCGCAAATCCGCCTAAAGCGCGCGCACCGATATCATTGCCGCCAACATCCATCACTACATAACAATTTTCATCCTTCAAAAGACGGTTAACGCCGCCAACCAGTGTTGGCGCATCAAAAAACTGTTCCTGGTGATGAAAAACAATTCCCATGTTTTCAATTTCACTCTGCACATCTCTGGAACGAAACAAAGGTTTTGTCATATCCATATCAAAAAAATGCACCGGTTTTTCCTTTAAATCAACAAGATGTTTTGCAAAATTGATGGCAATCTCACTCTTGCCGCTCCCAGCTTCACCAATAAAGACAAAATTAGATGTATTCATTGTGAACGCTTTATACATACTGTCCATAAACCGCCTCCCTGCGTTCAATTACCTCAGCTTCTTAGGAAACGAAATAGAATTTCATATGATAGCAACAAAACCTACCACATTACAACATTTTTATCATAAAACGTGCAATATTATTTGTCAACACTTTTTGTATAGAATAAACAAAATGTTTAATAAAATATTGTATCTATGTGTCAACCAATTATCACAATTCTTATGGCAAAAGTATGTTTATGACAAAAAGGGCGGGGTTGTTGACAAAATGTCAACAACCCCGCCCTTTTTGTCGTTCAGCAAATCTTTCCTTCCGCGAGCTTTATATCCGCTCCCGTAAGCAACGCAGCAGACACCGCCGCTTCCAGGCCCCTCACCACCATGCCCAGCGCCATACTGGGCTGCCCGCCAAGCCGTGCCGCCTGTTCCGGCAGATACGGAATATGGACAAAGCCCCCACGCCGCAAATTTCCTTCCTGCGCCAAGGCGTGCATAAGACCATAAAATAAATGGTTACAAACAAAAGTACCCGCTGTATTGGAGACACTGGCAGGGATACCATTAGTGCGCAGATGCTCCACGATAGCCTTAATCGGCAAAGTCGAATAATACGCAACCGGCCCGCCTGTCACAATGGATTCATCCACCGGCTGGTTGCCATCATTATCGGGAATACGGAAATCATCAATATTGACGGCTACCCGTTCCACCGTGATATCGCAGCGTCCGCCGGCCTGTCCTACCGCAAGGACCAGTTCCGGATTATGCAGCTTCATCTCTCCAACGATAACGTCAATACAGCGGTTTTGTACGACCGGCAGCGAACGGGCAATGATTTGGGCTCCATTCACTATTTTCCCCTCTAATAATTTGATCGCTTCCAGCGCTGGATTCACAGCTTCGCCGCCAAACGGCTCAAACCCGGTGACAAGTATTTTTTTCATAGCGCCGATACACCTCTAATCCTATTTTTCCATTGCAACCAGTGAATGGTTGGCGTTATCCAGCAACCGGGTGTGAAATTTTCCGTTCAAAAACACTTCGTTGTTCAATAGGCTTTGATGGAAAGGGATCGTGGTAGACACCCCTTCAATGACAAATTCATCCAACACTCGTTTCATGCGTTGTATGGCTTCCTGACGATTTTGACCCCAAACAATCACCTTGGCCACTAAGGAATCATAATGATGGGAAATGACACACCCGGCATAGGCGGCGCTATCGATGCGCACGCCAAAGCCACCCGGCTGAAGATACCGTTTGATTACTCCGGGTGACGGTTGAAACCCTCGTGCCGGATTTTCCGCATTAATGCGGCACTCCAAGGCACAACCAGTCATTTTCACCGCCTCTTGGGTAAACGACAAAGGGCGTCCAGCCGCAACCGCAATCTGCTCCTGCACTAAATCAATTCCGGTAACCATCTCCGTGACCGGGTGTTCTACCTGAATTCTAGTATTCATTTCCATAAAATAAAACCGGTCATGTTTATCCAGTAAGAATTCAACCGTTCCCGCACCCTGATACCGAACAGCCTTAGCCGCCAAAACCGCCGCTTGCCCCATTTGACCACGCAGTGTCTCAGCGATCACCGGTGAAGGCGCTTCTTCCACCAGTTTCTGGTGACGGCGTTGAATCGAACAGTCGCGTTCACCAAGATGAACCACATTGCCCTGTTGATCCGCCATAATCTGAATTTCAATGTGCCGCGGTTCTTCCAAGTATTTTTCGATATACACACCAGGATTGCCAAATGCCAATTCAGCCTCGCGCTGCGCCTGACGGAGGGCTTTTTGCAGCCCCGCCCGATCCACGGCAACCCGCATGCCTTTTCCGCCGCCGCCGGCCGTGGCTTTGATGATCACCGGATACCCGATTTTGTCAGCAACGGCAACCGCCGCATCCACATCGGTAATAATCCCTTCTGAACCGGGCACAATTGGCACCCCCGCCTGTTTCATCGTTTTGCGGGCAACATCTTTTATACCCATGGCGCGGATAGTTCGCGCGTCCGGGCCAATGAACACAAACCCGGCCGAATGGCAAATTTCAGCAAATTCACTGTTTTCCGCCAAAAAACCATACCCAGGATGTATCGCATCAACCCCAGCCTGCTTCGCCACAGTCAAAATGGCTGGAATACTAAGATAGCTGTGTGCAGCTTGAGCGGCTCCAATACAATATGCTTCGTCCGCCATTGTTACGTGCAAAGCCTCCCGGTCCGCCGCAGAATATATTGCAACGGTGTCAATGCCCATCTCCCGGCAGGCCCGAATAACCCGTACCGCAATTTCACCCCGGTTGGCAACCAATACCTTTTTAAAATTCAACATAATCCATCTCCATTAAAATACCAAAAAATACATTAAAAAGATGTTCACGCAAAGCAACAACAACGCCGTCGGCGCCTGCGCCTTGATAACCCCGTTTTTATCCGGCAAATCCAACAAGGCAGCCGGCACTATGTTAAAGTTTGCCGCCATTGGCGTCATCAACGTGCCGCAATAACCGGAAAACATCCCAATCGCAGCCAATATGGCAGGATCTCCGCCATGCATTTTCACAACCAACGGGAGGCCAATTCCGGCTGTCATTACCGGAAACGCAGCAAACGCATTGCCCATGATCATCGTAAACAACGCCATGCCGACCCCATACGCAAAAACCACCATGAATTTGTTGTCAACAGGAATCGCCGCGCTGACTAAGTTAGAAACAACGTCGCCGACCCCGGCCGCAGCGAACAACGCGCCAAGGGTTGCCAACATTTGCGGCAGCACCGCCGCCCAGCCAATCGCATCAAACAGGCGGCGAGATTCCTTTAACGGCTGAAATACTTTATCTTTGGTCAAACCCATAGCGGCAACCAATGCCAATACGCAGGCAACGCCCAGGCTGACCAGCGTAATGTTTGCTTTTTCCAACAATTGCAAACCGCCGATAGTCAAATCTTTCATGCCGATCGTGCCAATTACCGTGATAACCGGAATTAACAACGCCGGCATAAACAGCCAGTTGCCAAGTCGTCTGGCTTTTTCCGTACGTTCTTTAACCGGAGCTTCCTCATGTTTGCCCATACGTACTCCGCCGCAACCGGCGATGACTGCCATCGCAATGGCTACGCCGCCCATATACATCGGATTAATGTAATTGCCAAATAAAAAGGTAACCGCATAGAGTCCCCAAAAAGATCCGGTAAGAAAGCGCTTCGGGTTCCCTTTATCGAGAAACGACAACAATGCAACAACAGCAAGCAGCGCCCCTAATATAATATAGATATAATTCAAGCTAATTAGCATGCGTATTACACTCCTTTCCTGCCTTGTTTCCCACAGTTGCCTGTTCTACTTCTTTCTGAATAGTGCGATCCAGTAAATACAAGCGGACACTGTGGATGATAAAAGCAGCAATCGCAGTCGGGATCCCCCACACAGCAATTTGTAATGGCTCTAAAATGATGCCGTTTTGTTCAAAAAAGCCTTTCATCAGCAAAATAGCCCCGAAGGCAATGAAGATATCTTCGCCAAAAAACAAGCCCACGTTATCGGCCGATGCCGAAAAGGCCTTAATTTTATTCCGCGTATCTTCGGGTAATGGTCCGTACTTATTTTCTGCAGCCGCTTCGGCCATAGGCGCAATCATAGGGCGTACCAATTGGGCGTGTCCGCCTAACGCGGTAAGGCCGATCGAGGCGGCCACTTCCCGGATAAACAAATAGAGAATGAGCAGTCTTCCCGTAGTAGCCGCCTTGATTTTGGAAATCAGCGTTAACGCCTGTTCCTTCAAGCCATTTCGTTCTAACAGTCCAATAACCGGTAAGGTAAGTAAGAATAAAGGCAGGTAACGATTTTTGATAAACGCTTCCCCAAAGATGGTTAGAATTTTTTCCATCGACAAATGGCCGGCCAAACCGGTCACAATTCCTGCAAGTACAACGACCAATAGCGGGTTAAACCGCAGGGCAAAACCGACAATAACGATCAAGATTCCGATAAGTGTCATTTTTTCCGCTCCTTTACAATCATATTTTATATGGTTCGAACATGAAATAACGGTTGTCCGTATTCAACAAAATCCCCGTCTTTCACGAGAATATCCACAATAGTCCCCTCGGCGCCGGCTTCGATTTCATTAAATAATTTCATAGCCTCCAATACACAAACCACAGTGTTGGCGCTGACCGGTTGCCCGACTTGCACAAACGGATTTGCCCCCGGCTCAGGTGCGGCGTAGAAAGTCCCGACCATCGGCGATTCGACGGTATGCACACCAGTTTCTGCTTTTCTCGGTCTTTGCACCGCCTGATCGCACTTTTCATTCTCTCGGTTTTGTACACCTTGACCGCGGTCCGCCGGCGCTGCTGGCCAGTTCGCTATGCTTCCAGCAGGTTCAGCGCCCTTGGCGATAACCAGTTTGGCGCCATCTTGCTCGAATTCAAAATTTTGGATCGAACTTTGATCAATCGCTTGGATCAATTCTTTAATTTCGTCTATTGTCAACACACCATCACTCCTTCACTCTGAATAAAAACCAAACTACGTTTATTCCCACCGCAAGTGGATAGCCGTACGAATTTGTCCAATCGCTTTTTCCCGTTCGAAAAAAAGCTGCTCCGCTTCCCGTAAGGAAATTTCCTGAAAGCGCACGGAAGAGCCGGGTTTCAGTTGTGCTACCACTGCAATATCCACCTGTACGACTTGGGCAATTTTGGGGTATCCGCCGGTTGTCTGCCGATCCGCCAGCAACAAAATCGGATTGCCGTCCGCCGGTACCTGGACTGTCCCCAAGGCAGTCGCCTCAGAAATCATGTCGGAAGGCTTTGCCAGTTGCAGAACAGGCCCGGCTAAGCGATAGCCCATGCGATCCGACTTGGAAGTAATCGTAAACTCTTCGTCAAAAAACCGTCTCTTGCTCTCACTCGCGAATTGGTCAAACTGACCGCCGCGTAACACACGGATCGTTGTGGCGCCAGAGCCCGAAGGAACGGGTTTTTCGCCAATATACCATGGTGTCGCGCTAAAAGCTCCTTCCGGGTCGTGTTTCGTAAACTTGCGTAGAAACTTGGAGGATATTTCCGGGGAAATATTTGTTTCCAGAATATCGCCAGTTTGCAGCGCCCTGCCCTGAAAACCGCCAACCTCCGCCCGTAAATAGGTGCTTTTACTATTCATTATTTTCGGAATGTTATAACCGCCGGCAACAGACAAATACGACCGGCAACCTGACTTGCAGGCGCCAAATTTAAGAACACTGTCTTTTTGTACGTATACCGGACGCCACATCGACACTGGCGTATTACCGATAACAGGCGATAAATTTCCTCCGGTTATGGCCAAAAGAGTACCGGCTTCGATCTGCAAAACCGGTCCCATCATGGTTATTTCCTGCACTGCCTCCCCTTCTGCGTTACCGACTAATACATTCGCCATACGCAACGAATATGAGTCCATAGCGCCACTGACAATAATCCCGTACTTTTGATACCCATACCGGCCCAGATCCTGGATCGTCGTCAACAAACCCGGCCGAACAACTGTGATACTCATTGATTTTCCTCCCCATAAGCTGCGTATTCCTTGGGAGAAATCGGATAAAACCGGATACAGTCTCCCGCTTGCAAAAGAGTGGGGGGATTTTTATCCGGACAAAATAATGCCACCGGCGTGCGGCCGATCAATTGCCAACCTCCCGGCTTGGAGATAGGATATACTCCCGTCTGCATGCCGGCGATCCCTACAGCACCGGCCGGAATCGACATCCTCGGCGTTTCTCGCCGGGGAGTGGCTATTTTTTCCGACATACCGCCTAAGTAGGGAAACCCGGGCGCAAAGCCGATCATATACACAAGATATTGCCCGCCGGTATGTATCTCGATAACCTCTTGGGCCGTCAGCTTATTATATTTTGCCACATAGTCCAGATCCGGTCCAAATTCCCCGCCGTAGCAAACGGGGATTTTAACAATGCGCGGCGCAGGATCCGTCGAATATTCCAGTTTATCCAGTATTTTTTTCACTACAACAGCAACCGTTTCATATACAGATACATCCTGTCCTGTCGTATCAGCCAAGGCCATCGTTTTTACTTTCAGCGGATCGTAATACACCGCAACGCTGCAAAAAGCGGCGACATACTCCACCAAGCCCGGGAAAGGATGCGCGTCGAGATAATCCGTGAAGGATTTAATCTTGTAATGAATTTCCGGTTTGATTTCTTTGCCGAATTCAACGAAAATTGCCGTTTCTCCCAACGGAAGGAGATTGACGGCAATCTTTGCTTTTGTTTGCACCAAAATGATCACCTCATTTGCTTTGCCACCGAACTACCGCGGGTTTTATTTACTGCCAAGAGCCGCTACAAGAATTCTATTATTTCCCAATATGGTTTTGATCTGTCTGGCAAACTCCACTGCGTGAAGCCCATCGCCGTGAAGACATACCGTATCCGCCTGAATAGCAACTTCCATCTTTTGCTGTGACAATACCTTCCCTTCTGTAATCATGCGGACAACTTGGGCGATAGCCTGCTTTTCATCTGTAATTAAAGCATCCGGTTGTTTTCGCGGCGTCAAACTCCCATCTGACTGATAGGTTCGATCCGCAAACACCTCATGCGCAACCCGGAGGCCAATTTTCTCGCCGGCTTTTACCAACTGACTGCCAGAAAGGCCAAACATTATCAACTCCGGATCCACTTTGTAAACAGCCTCCGCGATAGCTTCCGCTAAATCCCTGTTTTTTGCCGCCATATTGTACAATGCGCCATGTGGTTTGACATGCTGCATTTTTGCCCCTTCGGCTTTGACAAATCCCATAAGCGCTCCAACTTGATAGACAACCATTTCATATGCTTCCTGGGGAGAAATAGCCATATCACGCCGGCCAAATCCGTTCAGATCCGGCAAGCCGGGATGCGCGCCAATAGCCACTTGATTGGTCAGAGCAAGTTTTACCGTTTTACACATAATGCCCGGATCACCCGCATGAAAACCACAGGCAATATTGGCCGACGTAACATACTGTAAAACTGCTTCGTCCATTCCCAAGGTATATGCGCCGAAACTTTCACCAAGGTCACAGTTCAAATCCACCCGATACATTTACACACCCCTGCCTCTCATTCGTCAAAAATGCGTTCGGTTCATAAATACAAAAAGACGCTTTAAATAAACATGCCTTTACTTAAAGCGTCTTTGCTTCGCCGGTCCTTTTTCTGATATGTATCTTACCATTAAATTGTCAAATCGTAAAATTGAAAAATTAAATAGGGCTGTTCAATTTTTTTGAAGGTTTAATGCCGCGAAAATATCGCAGTAGGTTTGTTGTTCAAAACGCAAGGCTTCCACCGCTTCTCGCTCAGTAACAAGGATAAAGCGGATCCGATCCCCCGCTTTTGCTTGCGCCAGCTGCGCTAAATCCGGTTGAATCACATAGCCGATTTTCGCAAAGCCCCGCGTAGTCTGATGATCCGCAGTCACAATATACGGCATGCCGCTCGAAAGGATTTGAATCGCGCCTAAACTCACGGCATCCGAAATGATATCGCTTTTTCCGTTGGTGGTCATGATCTTCGGTCCATTGAGCCAACAGCCGGAGCGGTCGGATTGCGCAGTAACGTGAAAAAAGCTTGTAAAGAAAGTTTCCAACGACTTATCAGTAAACAAGTCATCCTGCGGTCCCAATAGAACCCGTAAGACAATTTCCGCCGGATACTGCCGAACATACGGCGCGGGCAGCTTTTGCAGCGTAGTTTTCCTGGATAGCTTTTCCCGCACATATAACACGTCGCCGCTTTGCAACGTTCTGCCTTCATAACCGCCGATTTTCGCGCCCGTATAGGTCGAACGGCTTTGCAATACCACCGGCACATTGAAGCCGCCGCGGATGGCCAGATAGGTTCTATAACCAGTTATCGCCTCGGCAAAACTCAACTCACTGCCTTTCGGAACCAACAACGAAGACCAGGAAACGACGGGTTTGCCGTTCAGTTTGGCCTGCATATCTGCACCACAAATCGAAATATACTGCTCTTCATCAAATTTAAAACACGCGCCAACTCCGGTCATTTCAATCGCGGCTTCATTCTTTTCATTGCCAGCCAATAAATTAGCCACCCGGTAACTGTACCGGTCCATCGCTCCTGCCAGCGGAACCCCATACGCCCGGTAACCAAAGCGGCCTTCGTCCTGAATTGTTGTAAAAAAACCTTTCTGGATTACTGTAATCATTCGCTTTCACCGTCCATCATTGTTGGCTGATGCGCGGACTGTACTGACCGGCAGCAATTTCCCTGCGTATCGCAAAATATTCATCAATGGATATCCGCACAAAATGAATATAGTCTCCGGGCGCAACCAAAAAAGGCTGTTGTGCTTGCGGCATAAACGCTTTGACCGGAGTGCGTCCGATCAGCCACCACTCACCGGAAGTCTCCACTGGGTAAAGCCCCGTTTGATTGCCGGCAATGCCCACTGACCCTACCGGAACCTTGGCAAGCGGTTTTTCTTTGCGCGGCACCATCAACTGTTCCGGCACTCCCCCTAGATAGGGAAATCCTGGCGCAAAGCCCAGCATATACACCAGATACGGTTCAGCCGTATGAACCCGTATCACTTCCGCCGTCGATAATCCGGTATAACGGGCCACATATTCTAAATCCGGCCCGAAAACACCACCGTAACAAACCGGAATATAGATAATTTTCGCCGAAACAGCAGTTGTCTCCCGCGGCTCCATTTGCGCAAGCAAGTGTTTAATTTGCCCGGTTAGCACCGAACGCGTAATGCACAACGGATCAAAATACACGGCAAGAGATCGGTATGTCGGCACAACTTCCCATACCCCGGCTATTTTCCGCTCGGTAATCCTCTTGCTCAATTGTTGCACAAGGGCGTTGATTTGCGGCGAAATTCCCGACCCAAACTCGACAATCAAGCCAGATTCCCCGGCAACAAGAAATTTCACTTCATAATGATTAGTTTGCAGCAGCATGCTCATTCAATCCTCGTCTTTGCTATTTCAGCAAGCGTTCTTGCACCAATTTAATAAATGCGAGTATCGTATGCGAAAGCCATTTATCTTTATGATACACCAGATAGGCATTGGTCTGGAACGAAGGGCCTCGCCAAGGTAATACCTTTAAAGTGCCTGCTTTGACTTCTTCCTCCACGGCAATCGCCGGCAGAATCGTAACGCCCAAATTACTGATCACAAACTGTTTAATCGTCTGCATTTGACAGATTTCCAGCACGTTTCTGGGCTGCACGCCGGCCTTCTTCAGTCCAGCCTCCAGTAATCCGCGGTAACTACTGCCTGATTCCGTAAAAATCAAGGTTTGTCCCTCCAGATCTTTCGCGGTTACCGCTTCCTGTTCCGCCAGCATATTCGCCGGTGAAGCAACCATCACAATCGGTTCCTGCCACAAAACTTTGCTGACCAAATCCGCATCACGCATGGTTTTTTCCA
>CAYUNV010000035.1:17349-20367 GCA_964446265.1 uncultured Negativicutes bacterium
ACAAAAGCAAAATCCATCATGTTCTTGCGCATCAAATTGCGCAGATCGCTGGATATCCCAAACTTGATCTTCAATTCCACCTCTGGATACAGCATTGTGTATTCCTTCAATAAATCCGTCAAGTGGTATACACACAACGATTCCGGCATGCCGATCATCAACGGACCGCGCGGAATTTCAAAATTCTCCAGTTCATTTTTTACGCTTTCCGCAAGACCGGTAATTTTTTCCGCGTAATCATACAGCCTTTCCCCATCGGTCGTCAACATCAACTGGTGTCCGAACCGTTCAAAAAAAATGGTGCCAAATTCTTTTTCCAATAATTGAATATGGGTGGTAACCGTTGATTGCGTGTATCCCAAAAAATGGGCCGCCTGTGAAAAGTTACCTAATTTTACAATGGTCATAAAGGTTTTTAATTGGCGAATTTCCAAAAAGATCACTTCCTTCATGTGTCAGGGGACGGGGTTATTGACACATTTAGTTTCCTGCAAACACGTGCGAGATACTTCCATTATAGCAGATATTTTTTATGCCAGGGTGTGCCAGGGGGACGGGGTTGTTGACATGAACAATATGTCAACAACCCCGTCCCCCAGGCACACCCAGGCACACTGGTGCAGGTTCGTTTTCGTTTAACGATCGATCATTTCATTAAACTGGTTGATCAGTCGGTCCAATTCCGGAGCCATCTGATGCAATCTGCCCCAATAATTGTCATAGTCATACCACTGCTCATTCAATTCATCGACATCATACATCTGTTGTTCGATCCACGTATAATATTTTAAATTGTGTACACGTTTTCTGGCTTGATAGGTCAGTTCTTCCATGTGGTCCGTTCGGAGCCCGGCCGCTGAAATCCCGTGATCCAATGCCGCAGCCGCCAAGGTGTATTTCCCATACGCCTGGTTCATTTCTGCCAATCGCGATTGATACATTTCGGCGGAATCGGTCAGAACGGTCATAACCATATCATTTTCACCCAGCTCATAGTATTTGGCAAACTTGATGCAAGCAATGATATTGGCTGCGCCGGAAATACCGATCCAGGACAGTTTTTCAATAACGTCTTCAGAAATTCCAAGGCTTTGCAGGTATTTTTGTCCTTCCGGCTCGTTGACCAAACGGAACAGTCTCAAACTGTCACTGTCATCAATGCCGATCACCATATCGGTATTTTTCACATTATGGATCCAGGGCACATGCTTATCGCCAATTCCCTCAATGCGATGGTCGCCAAATCCATTATCCAGCAAAGTGGAACATTGAACGGCCTCGCCGACCGCAATGCGGGCATGAGGGTGCTTGTCTTTGAGAAAATCGCCGGACCCCAGCGTGCCGGCCGATCCCGATGTTAAACACACCCCTGCCAGCTTCCCTTTTTCTCCGGCCTCTGCTTGAATAATTTCGTTCATGGCGTTTCCGGTCACTTCATAGTGCCACAGGTGATTTCACAGTTCCCCGAACTGGTTTAAAATAACCACAATATCGCGAGTTCGCCTCAGTTACCAGGTTTTATCATAGATTTCCTTGACGTTGCTCTCGCAGCCCGGCGTTGCAATCACTTCCCCGGCGACCTTGCTCAACCATTGAAACCGTTCTTTGCTCATGTTTTCCGGCAAAATGGCGATTGATTTGCATCCGAGCAACGTGGAATTATAAGCTCCGCCCCGACAGTAGTTCCCCGTCGACGGCCATACCGCTTCATGATAGGAGGGGTCAAATTGACCGGTAATGAGTCTTGGCACAAGGCAGGCAAAACTGGCTCCCACCTTATGGGCGCCGGTCGGAAAGAACTTCCCGGCCATGGCAAATATTCTTGCCTTCACTCCAGTGATAGCGCTGGGAATTTCAATGTAATTCGGTAATTTACGATACAAGCCCCCCGTCGCAACCGGCTCATTTTTCCAGGTGATCCGAAACAGATTGATCGGATCAACGTCCCACAGCCCGGTGGTTTTCAGCTTCTCTTTCACCGTTTCAGGGATCTGTTCCGGGTCCTTCATTTGCGCAAAAGTGGGGATTTTGATGTTTCTCCCTTTTGCGATCCGGGCATTTTTTTCCATCTGTTCTTGCTGTATGTCAAGATTAATAAGTTTTCTCACTTCGCAGAACTCCTTTCGTTATAAAACGATCCGTCAACCCCCATAAAATCAGGTCGAATTTTTTTCACAGATACTATCTCAGCACAAAAATGATTTTACGTGTGAAATGCTGGGAGCAATCCGGCACGGCTCGCCTGCAGCTTGTATTGCGTTTTGAATATCTTTCAAACCATTGCCGGTTATGATAATGGCTACGCTTTCGTTTTGCTGGATGATACCCTGTTCCACAGCCTTCCGCACTCCGGCTACCCCTGCAACCCCTGCCGGTTCACCGAACACAGCTGCCTTCCTGGCCAGAGTAGTCATTGCATCCAGTATTTCTTCGTCCGTAACAGTAATAAAACTGCCCTCTGAGGCTTGAATAGCATGCATCCCTTTGGCAAAATTCCTCGGGTGTCCCACCGCAATGGAATCGGCAAGAGTATCTGCTTCAACAGGAACCAATGACTTTCCTGTCTTCCAGGCCGTAAAGAACGGCGCACAGCCGGCTGCCTGCACTCCAAGTATTTTGGGCACTTTATTGATAAATCCCAAACGATGCATTTCCCATAACCCTTTCCAAACTCCACCAACCGTACAACCATCACCGACCGAAACAACGACCCATTCCGGGATTTCACCCTGCTGCTCCACAAGTAACTGTTCGATCAATTCCAGAGACACCGTTTTTTTGCCTTCAATTAAATATGGATTAATGGCGCAATTGCGGTTATACCAGCCAAATTCCGCACTGGCCTTCATGCATAACTCCCAGGCCTGATCATACGTGCCCTGCACAGCAAAAACCTGTGCGCCGTACACCAGCAATTGCGCTATTTTCGCCTGCGGAGCCCGTTCCGGCACGAAAATCGTAGCGGGAAGACCTGCCGATGCGGCAAAACCGGCTAAAGAAGAAGCTGCATTGCCGGTC
>CAYUNV010000036.1:0-3811 GCA_964446265.1 uncultured Negativicutes bacterium
AGCGGGGATGCAGACGATGAGTGATCTCTTTGATGAAGGAGAAGCGTTTGTGCCTCAATTGGTGGTGGCGGCTGAAGCCTTTGAAGCGGCAACGGCCATATTAAAGGAGGCAATTCCTGAGGATCAAAAAAACCAAACGGTCAAAGGAAAAATCCTTTTGCATACCGTTCAGGGTGACATTCACGATATCGGGAAGAATATTGTAAAAACGATGCTGTCGGCCAGCGGGTTCGAGGTAATTGACCTCGGGCGGGATGTGGCTGTCGAAGAAGTTGTGAACAAAGCCAAGGAATATAAGGTAGATATCATTGCCGGAGCGGCGTTGATGACGACTACTATGCCGGCGCAGCGTGACATTGTTACAATGCTGAAAGAAGAGGGCATACGCGATCAGTATAAATGCATGTTCGGCGGTGCACCGGTATCGCCGGAATGGGTAGAGAAAATCGGCGGTGATGCGTACGCAGAAACCGCATCGGAAGCCGTTGCTAAGGCCAAGAAGTTAATGGCCGAATTGGGGAGGTGAAAGAAATGGCAATTGCAAAAGCGTTAACTGTGTTTGACATCTATGAGCGAGCGAAAAGCGGTTCAAAAATGGAAGAAAACAACTGGGATTTTAAGATGATCCCGCAAACAGCGACCAAGCTCAAACAAAAATATGGCATCAAGATGGATAAGAAACAAATCATTCCTACCGACAAAACACTGATCAATAATTTGTTCCAGGCCGGGTTGGAAATGTTGGTGGAATGCGGCATTTACTGCATCGATACGAACCGGGTGATCAAATATACGCGGGAAGAAGTATTGGCATCGATTGCGGCCGCACCGGCCAAGGCGATTTATGGCGAAGGCAAGGAAGCCAAGGAGTTGGCTTGCCGTAGTTATACGGATAAACGCCCACCGATTATTCAAGGCGGACCAACCGGCGCTCCTTGCTCGGAAGAGTTGTTTTTAGCCATCCATCAGTCCTATGCGCAGGAACCGTTGGTAGACACAATTGTAGACGGCGTGCTGCAAACGATTAAGGGGTATGATCCGACTCCGGGCAGTCCATGGGAAATTGCCGCCGTCAAGTCGGAAGCGATTATGGTGCGGGCGGCACAGGCGCGGGCCGGACGTACCGGGATGGGCCTCTAGGGGAATGAAACTTCACTATCGCCGGCAGGAGTTATCGCAGCTGATTTTCCTGGCGGAATGAGGCCATCTGACAGCCATGAAGTATCCCAGCTCAATGAATTGAAGATCGATGTAGGTGCATTGGTTTTTGATGCTCATTACGTATTAGCTGGAAATATGATCATGTGCGAGCAGATGCCTATTTACGGAGGCTATGCGGGTGGGTTGGAAGAAACGGCCATTGTGGACGTAGCCACCACCATCAATTCCTTCGTGATGACGCAAGCGACCTGGCACTTGGACGGTCCTGTCCATGTCCGTTGGGGGATTACTACTGCCAGAGAGGCTCTGGCGATAGCAGCCCACGCGGCAATGGCGATCGAGGCCAACACCCATTTGATGCTGGGAAATCAATACTATACGTTAGCGGGCCCGTGCACGGTAATGTGCTTGTTGGAAACGGCAGCACAGGCAATTACGGATACGGCCAGCGGCCGGGAAGTTTTGTCCGGTGTTGCGGCCAGCAAAGGCGTAGCAACCAACTACACAACCGGAATGGAAGCTCGGATGATGGCGGAAGCGTCGCATGCCGTAGCCGGTATGGAAACGGAAAAAGTCAATGAGATTTTGGACAAGCTGATTGGTTTATATGAAAAGAATTATAAGACGGCGCCGAAAGGCAAACCGTTTGAAGAATGCTATGATGTGCAGAAATTAGTTCCAACCCAAGAGTATGTCGAAGTATACGAAGAAGCTGTTAAGATTCTGACGGATTTGGGACTGGATTATTGGATGAATAAAAGGTAAGAAAGACCCTCTGGCGGGGGTTGACGACCGGCATCCAAGCATCCCGTCAGAGGGTAACTAAAACAATGTGGAGGGTGGATCGAAGAGATCGCATGGACTCTAAATCCGTGCAGCCGGGTGCGACTCCCGGACTCTCCGCCAAAAAAATGGAGATGATAGCATGCAATACACGGTCATTTTTTTGCCGGTGGATCGTCGGGTATCTGTATCAGCCGGGAAAAATCTGCTGAAAGCTGCCCAAGACAGCGGTGTTATCATTGGGGCGCCGTGCGGCGGGAATGTTGTTTGCGGCAAATGTAGAGTGAAAGTGATCCAGCCTGCCAATCAGGATTGCGACGGCGAACGCTGCCAAGTCTGGTATTCAACGCCGGTGACGGAAAAAGAAAGAACACTCTTTACAGCGGAAGAACTGAGAAGCGGATATCGGTTGGCCTGCTGCGTGGAAGTGCAGGGCGATATGGCGGTCTTTGTTCCGGAACAAAGTTGTGAGGCGAAAAATGTTGTCTTGGAAAACGGGCGAAAAAAAGCTTTTTGTTTGCAGCCGGCAGTGAAAACGTATTCTGTCGAATTGCCAAGACCGACATTGAATGATTTTCGGGATGATTTTACCCGTCTCAAAGAAGCTTTGCAACAGAAATTTGCTCATCTGAATACGAATATAACCATAGACTATCCTACGTTATGCACTTTGCCCATGATTTTGCGGCAGGGAGGCTGGAAAGTCAATGTGACAATATGGAACGATCAAGAGATTATTGCTGTACAGCCTGAAAACAGCAAAGGAATGTACGGCGTAGCAATCGATATCGGCACTACCACTATTGCTGCGTTTCTTTGCGATTTATCTTCGGGAAACGTTGTTGCGCAGGATTCTATGATCAATAACCAAGTGCAATATGGGGATGATGTGATTTCCCGCATTGCCTATTGCATGAATGAAGACGACGGACTCGGCAGATTGCATCAATCGATCGTTACCGATCTTAATACGCTGGTAACGCGATTGATTTCGACGGCAGGAATATCGCCGGATGCTGTCTTGGACGGAGTCTTCGTTTTTAATACGGTTATGCACCATATAACCCTCAATATTGATCCGTGCAATATTGGCCGTTCGCCGTTTATCGCGGCTGTCGGACGGGCGATGGATATTAAAGCGCGGGAAATAGGAATCTCCATAGCGCCGGGAGCGTATATACACTGCTTGCCATTGGAGGCTGGCTTTGTCGGCGCTGACAATGTTGCAGTGCTGACGGCGGAAGAACCGCACAAGGACGATAGAATGACGTTGGTCATTGATATCGGTACCAATGGGGAAGTGAATTTTGGCAATAAAGACGGCTTGTTGTCGGCTTCGTGCGCTACCGGCCCGGCGTTAGAGGGCGCGCAAATCAAGTTTGGCATGCGGGCGGCATGTGGGGCGATTGAAGGAGTAGCTATCGATCCGGTGAGTAAAGAACCTCGGCTAAGTATTGTCGGTGAAGATGAAACCAACCGGAGAGTGAAACCACAAGGCATATGCGGCTCCGGCATCATCGATGCGGTTGCGGAACTCTTTAAGGTGGGTATAGTCAAGGCTGACGGCGGTTTTAATAAAAGATATTTTGGATTAGACAGAACCCGGCTGGATGAGAAGGGGAAACCGGAATATGTCCTGGCCTGGGCGGCGGATACGGCGATTGGCCAGGATATCACCATTACGCAAAAAGATATCCGGGCTGTTCAACTGGCCAAAGCCGCTTTATATGCCGGCGCGAAAATGCTGATCCGGAAAAAAGACCTGGAGCGGCCGGATGCGGTTTTGCTGGCTGGGGCTTTCGGCAGTTATATCAATAAAGAAAATGCACTTCTTATTGGCATGTTTCCTGATTGCGGCTTAGAGGAT
>CAYUNV010000036.1:3821-9566 GCA_964446265.1 uncultured Negativicutes bacterium
GTGAAGGAGCGAAGTTGGCATTATTTGATATCAAAAAACGGTGTGAAGCAGAGAAGGTTGCCGATTTGGTGGAATTTATGGAAGTTGCGGCCGAAGTGGATTTTCCGGCCCAATTTATTGACGCCATGACCTTTCCGCATGCCAAAGATCGCTTTCCGAGCATTGAACATCTATTGAACACCATTCCGGATCGATAAGCAGATTAGCCGCGAGGAGAGAAGTGCGATGAATAGAAAGATGGATTTTCAATGCTGCCAGGAAGATAAGGGAGAAGAGCTGCCCTTGGAAGTATTTCATGCAAGCGGAGTGAGTTTTTGTGCAGCGCATACAATCCGGGATGCCATGGCGATGGTGGCAGGGGAGAAAAGTCGCTTAGAAAACGATAAAGTGTGCCGGATTCCTTTTTGCGTAACGATCGAGGCGGAAGCGTTTGGCGCGAATGTCATTATCCCCACGGATTATTCCGTTCCGCGGGTCGGGGGATATCGGTTCAAACGCATAGAAGATTTGGCGGAGTTAAATGAATTCTCGCTGGACTCCGGGAGAATTCGGGAGGTGCTTAGCTGTCTTGCGATATTGAGGAATAAAGGACATATTACAGCGTTAAATGTGGAAGGACCGTTTACGATTTTGGGGATGCTGCTGGATGCGGCCGAATTGTATAAAGGGATTTTTAAACAGCGGGAATTGATGGAACACGTATTAGCGACGATTGAAAACAGCCTTGTTCGTTACATGTTGGCCGCGTTGGACCAGGGAGTGCAAATTATTTCGTACGCCGACCCGACGGGGGTTTTGAATATTGTGGGGCCGCGGATCTATAAAGAATTCAGCGGCAAAACGACGTTTCGAATTTTAAAACGGGTAGAAGGAAGAATGGACGCCGGTTTGATCCATTTGTGCGGTAAGACTTCCTTGAGTCTGAAAGAAACGGGCTATTGTACGGTGAAGCCGCTGACTGTACCGGTGGGGGAAACGTACGGGGGCTTGCTGGGAATGGCGGCCGCCAACAAAACGGTGAGGATTGTCGGCCATAATTGCATGAAAAATTCCCGCTTGGTTCACCGTAGTCCGTTTATTTGGCAGATTGAACTTGCGGGAGGTGAAGTGTGATGTCTGTATCCTGGACCGATATTCAAAAGAAACGGTTAAGCGAATTGAATTGCGGCGAGACAGAAAGTGCTCGGTGTTTTGCGACGGCGCAGGAACGCGACGTTGCCTTTAAAAAACAGGAACATCTGCTGATTGCAGCCGGCAAGAAACGGCTGGATGCGTTTTATACGGAGAAAAAACAACCTTCCTTATGTAAATTGGAAACACGATTGATTGATGCACTGACCGGTGCTGGTTTCTGTCAGGTGACCACGCCGATCATCATGGCGAAAAATTTACTGGCGAAAATGACCATCGATGACGAACATGCGCTATTTTCACAGGTATTCTGGCTGGATGACAAAAAATGTTTGCGGCCGATGCTGGCGCCGAACTTGTATTATATATCGAAAGATCTATTGCGGCTTTGGAAAAAACCGATCGGAATATTTGAAATTGGAACGTGTTTCCGCAAAGAATCACAAGGCAACAATCATTTGAACGAGTTTACCATGCTGAATCTGGTCGAATGGGGTTTGCTGGAAGAACAGCGCCACGAACGATTGGCTCAGCTGGCCGAGCTAGTCATGGAGGCGGCGGAAATCACCGGTTATCATCTGGAAAAGACCTCCTCCGTGGTGTATGGCGATACAATTGATGTCATGCATGGCGACATTGAACTGGGATCCGGGGCGATGGGGCCGCATGTGCTGGATGGCCAGTGGGGAATAACCAGCACTTGGGTGGGAATTGGCTTCGGGCTGGAACGACTGGTGATGGTGAAAGAAAAGGGCCAAAACGTGCGCAGTGTAGGAAAAAGTTTGTCCTACCTAGACGGCGTGCGATTAAATATTTCGTAAAGGATTGTCGAGGACGCTGAGGCTGCGAGGAGGGATTTCGCATGATGAACCTGGATAAAATATTGGAAAAAGCAATGCAAAATAGTTGGCTGGCTGAGGAAGAAATCGTGCAGCTGCTGCGAGTGACGGAACCTTCGCAGAGGAAACAATTGTATGCGGCGGCGCGAACGGTTCGCAACCGGGAATTTGGCGATACGGTGTTTCTCTACGGCTTTGTCTATTTTTCGACACACTGTAAGAATGATTGTTCTTTTTGCTATTATCGGCAATCCAACTCGGATTGTGTAAGATACCGGAAAACTAAGGAAGAGATCGTAGAGATTTCAGCGGCTTTGGCCGCCTCCGGCGTGGATTTGATTGATTTGACAATGGGTGAAGACCCACATTTTCATAATAATTTTGCCGGAACCCAACGGCTGATCGAAGTGGTTCGGCAAGTGAAACAGAAAACCAATTTGCCGCTGATGATTTCTCCTGGTCTGGTGACGCAAGAAACGTTGCGACAGTTAAAACAAGCAGGTGCGGATTGGTACGCCTGTTACCAGGAAACCCATAATCGCCAACTGTTTGCAAAACTGCGTGTAAATCAAAACTATGCGGAACGTTGGAATAGTAAGACGGCAGCCAAGTCGATCGGTATGCTGGTGGAAGAAGGGCTGCTGGTCGGGGTGGGCGATCAGGCGGAAGACGCTGCGAATTCGTTTATGGCTATGCGAAAATTGGGAGCCGAACAGGTTCGCACCATGAGTTTCGTGCCCCAAAAAGGGACTCCGTTGTACCATGTTAAGCCACAGGGCAATACGCGAGAATTAAATATAATTGCTGTAATGCGAATTTTATTTCCAGACCGTTTGATCCCGGCTTCGCTCGATGTTGAAGGGATTGAGGGATTGAAAGAACGCCTGGACGCCGGGGCGAATGTCGTGACTTCCATTATTCCACCGGCGAGCGGTTTGGTTGGAGTGTCGCAAAGTACGCGGGATATTCAGGAAGGATACCGCACGGTTGAGGGCATAAAACCAATTTTGACCGAGTGCGGGTTAACGGTTTCTGCGCCGGAAGAGTACAGGGATTGGATGAACCGAAAACTGGGCTGCGGCGAGAGGGGGAAAGCGTTATGCGAGTAGCGGTTTTAGGCGGCTGCCTGCAGGGTGTGGAAGTCGTATACCTGGCGCAAAAGGCTGGTTGGCAAACCGTTGTCGTGGACAAAGATCCCGAGGCACCGGCGCTGGGAATGGCGGATGAACACTTGATATTTGACATGAACGATAAAAAGCAGCTTCTTGCGTTGATGCGCACCGTGGATTTCGTTGTGCCGGCGTTGGAGAACGCAAGGGCGCTGGCGGTGATTGACGAATGCGCTCAGGCTGTCGGCGTAACATTACTATACGATGCCGATGCCTACGCTCTTTCTTCTTCCAAAATCGAGTCGGACCGATTGTTTCGTCAGCTGGATATCCCGGCTCCAAAACCTTGGCCGGAATGCGGCTTTCCGGTTATGGTGAAACCGTCGGGCGAAAGCGGCAGCGTAGGTGTATCGCTGGTGCGGGACGAACAGGAATGGAACAGTCTTATGGCAACATTAGGCCGCGACGATGGATGGGTGAAACAGGAATATCTGGATGGGCCGTCTTACTCCATTGAAGTGATCGGTGATGGAAACCGGTATCGGACGTTTCAGATCACCGAAATAGAGGTCGATGGGGGGTATGATTGCAAACGGGTTCTGGCTCCGTCCCAACTGTCTCCTTTTGTCGAGAAGGCGTTTGCGGATAGTGCGGTTCGGATTGCTGAGGCACTGAACTTGAACGGCATCATGGATGTCGAGGTGATCCTAAATAAAGGCGAATTGAAAGTACTGGAGATCGATGCAAGAATTCCCAGCCAGACATTAATTACCGTGTATCAATCGATAAGGATCAATATCCTGGAAGAATTGTGGCGGGGGCTGGTAAATCTGCCGACGATGCGACGAACGGCAACCAGTGCTGGCCGCGGAGTCGTTTACGAACATATTCGCGTTTCCGCCCGAAGATTGGAAGTATGCGGCGAACACATCATGGCGTCGGCCGGGCGGTTGCGGCGACTAGACAACTTTTTCGGCGCGGATGAAGCGATCACCAATTATTGCGAAGGAAAATCAGAATGGGTTGCCACGTTGATTATTACTGCGGAGCGGCGCGAAACGGCGGTGGTGAAGAGGGATAGGGTGATCAATTCTATCATAGATTCGTTGGGTATTATTGATTATCATGATCCGGTGCCGCTGCTGCCGGCAGCGCAGCCGATGCGGCAAGAAAAGCAGGTGATCCCGGCATGACAAGATTAAAAGAAACAGATATTGCCGACGTCGGCAACTGCCTTGCCCAATACAATCAATGGCTTATTCAACAAACCGGCAGGGACTTGGCAGGAATTGCTCTTCATTCACTGGGAAAAAATCCGGACCAGTTTGTGATAAATAGGGGGAGTAAGGTAGGGGTAATCCCCGTTTCTTCCGGGCAGGGAATTATCGGCGGTTTTTCGGCAACAGTGCAGGCAATCATAGAATTTCTTGGTTTTGACGTTTTTGCAACCGAACGGTGCGATGTGGGCGGGCTGGCGGAAGCGATAGAGCGGGGCGCGGAAATCCTGTTCCTTGCAGATGATGATACGTTTACCGCGATCAACCGGCGGACAGGCAAAGTGTGCGACAATGGTGACGCAACGGGGCGCGGTTATGCGGCAGCTTTGGACTTGATGGCAGGCGGCCTGGCTGGGAAAAAAATTTTATTGCTAGGGGCCGGCCCTGTGGGGACGGGTGCAGCACGTTATATGAATACGCAGGGGGCGACGGTGCTCATTTGTGATTTGGTACCGGAAAAAGCCGCCAGCTTGGCGGCCGCTCTGCCAGGTACGCAAGTTGCCGGCGATCTGGAGGATATATTGCCGGAATGTGAACTGTTGTTGGAAGCGACTCCGTCAGCGGACTATATAAAGCGCAGTCATGTTGATGCATCATCACTGGTGGCTGCGCCGGGAATCCCGCTAGGGGTAGATGAGGAATGCCGCAGCTATCTGGCAGACAGGTTGATCCACGATGTGCTGGAGATTGGCGTTGCTACGATGCTGTATTCGGTAGCGTGTATGGAAAGGAGCGGATGAGAGATGGCTGTGAAGAACACTGCAATTCATTTGGAACGACTGTCGGAAACGCAAAATAGTAAAAAACGCTATTATCGCAAGACGGTCCGCTTTTTCAACCTGGTGGAAAAAATTAAGCTGTGGCCATCGCGAAACGGCGTTTTACATGGCGTAAAGACGATAAAAATTACCGGCAATATCGCGGAAATCACGACGCATTGCGGTGAAACGTTTGTGGTGTGGAATTCCCGCAACAGCCGGGCGGCGCGCTGGCTGCGCAACAAGTGGTGTGCAGCTGCCTGTACGAAATGCAACATACCGGAATGGAAAATTGAAAAATATTCGAGTACCATGATGACGCAAAAGTGGGGTTCTGCTTTGTAACATGATTGTACTTGCAATAGATAATGAATATATAAATTGCTGGAGGGGTTATTGATGAACGGTAAAGAAAGAGTATTGAAAACATTGAGTTTTGAGCCAGTGGATAGGACCCCGTGGGTTCCGTATGCCGGAGTGCAAACCGCCAATTTGATTGGTGTGGATGCGGAAACATATTTGAAAGACGCCGACAACATTGTCAAAGGAATTTTGAAAGCTTATGAATTATACCAACCGGATGGATTGCCGATCGTGTTTGATGTCCAGATGGAGGCGGAAGCGCTGGGCT
>CAYUNV010000036.1:9576-20027 GCA_964446265.1 uncultured Negativicutes bacterium
GGGCTGTACCTTGAAATGGTCCAAGGATAATCCTCCGGCGGTGGATACCCATATCCTGGAAAACAAAGAGATCGCCGAATTAACCTTGCCGACGGAAAATGACGGCCGTTACCCGATTGCACTGGAAGCGGCGCGGCGGTTGGTGGCGGAAATCGGTGATGAGGTAGCCTTGTATGCGTTGATTTGCGGCCCGTTCACACTCGCGCTGCATTTAAAGGGGACGGACCTGTTTTCGGATATGATCAAACGGCATGAGAAGGTCGATGCGGTGATGGCGCTTTGCACGCAAGTTTGCAAGGATTTATCCAAAATGTATGCGGAAACCGGTGTGCCGATTATTGCGGTGGTGGATCCGATGACTTCGCAGATTGCTCCGAAACAGTACGACCGGTTTGTAAAACCGGCAACGCTCGAATTAAACCGCTATGTAAAATCCTTGGGACTGAAGGTAACCAGTTTTTGTTGCGGCAATGCGACCAAAAACATTGAATTGATGTGCCAGACGGAAACGGACGGCATCGCGTTTGATGAGAATGTTGATTTGGCTTACGCAAAAGGAATTGCTGCCAAATATGGGGTGTCTTACGGCGGAAACCTCCCGTTGACCACGGTAATGATGTTTGGGTCGCCGTTAGAGAATGTGGAAGAAGCGCGGCGGGAAATCGAAATCGGCCAGGGCGTAGGGTATATTTTAGCGCCGGGCTGTGATATTCCGTATGATACGCCGGTGAATAATTTGATTGCGATTTCCAATTTTATAAATGGGAAACCATCCTCGCTGGAATTGTTAGAATCGGAGCAGCAGTTCCATGACGAAGCGGAAGCGGAGTTTGAAGATGTTGAAATTAAACCGGGCCAAGTGTTTATCGAAATTGTGACCTTGGATTCGGAAGGCTGTCCGCCTTGCCAATATATGTGTGAATCGGTCAAGAAGGTTTTGCCTCAGTACGAAGGGCGGTTGACCTGGCGTGAATCGCTGGTCAAAACGCGGGCGGGCATCAAGCGGATGGCGAAGCTGGGAGTGAAAAACCTGCCGGCGATGCTGATCAATAATGATGTCGTGTTTGACAATATCATCCCTTCCGATGCGGAATTGATTGCTGCGATTGAACAGCGGATCGGCTAATAGAGCAAAGCGTATGATGATAGGCCAGACTCGCTCTGGTCTATCATCATACAAAAAAATATCAATTTCCGTGTGGAGGTGCAGAAGGTGAGTGTTGAACCGATCAAGTTATATTTGCTGACGGGCTTTTTGGGCGCGGGGAAGACCACACTCTTGAAAAATAGCATCGAATTATTGAGTGAAAAAAAACTAGGTATTTTAATGAATGAATTTGGCAATATCAGTGTTGATGGTGTTTTGCTGCAGAAAAACGGCATTGACATTCTGGAGATTAATAATGGTTCGGTCTTCTGCAGCTGTTTGAAAGGGACGTTTATCAACGCGTTGATTGCCTATTCGGAGCTGCCAATCGAGTATTTGTTTGTGGAAAGTTCCGGCATGGCGGATCCGTCGAATATTCGTCAGATATTGACGGATGTTGTGGGCAAGGTTAAGGGAAAAAAATATGATTACCGAGGTGCGGTATGCATCGTCGACGGGGTTCATTTTCTGGATCAACTTGATGTTTTGGCGGCGATTGAGCGGCAGATTGCCGCCAGCAATTTGATTGTTATTAACAAGGTTGATCTGATTGACGCTGCCGGTCTGCAGGCGGTGGAAGAAAGGATCGTCAGCATTAATCCACAGGCGGAATTGCTTGCGACGACGTACTGCAATATTGGCAGTGGTTTTTTGACACATAAATTAAAGACGGTTGAATTTAACGGGATAGAGGAAAGTTGTAATACGCCGGGCAACCGTCCGACGGCGCACGTCGTTACCGCGCGGGAAGCGGTTAAGCGTAGTGATTTTGCAGAATTCTTGCAGGGGATTGCGCCTTGGACGCTGCGGATGAAAGGCTTCTTCCGGCTTGATGATGGTTGGTGCCAGGTGGATGCGGTTGGCGAACGGGTCGAAATAAAAACGACGGATATTTCGCGTAGCGCATCGGAATTGGTGGTTATTTCCGACAAAGGGCTGCCTGCGCTGCGGGAAATTTATGCCCGGTGGGATGCCTTGTTTCCGGTCGAAATGTCGGTGCAATAAGATTGATTTTTTTTAGTGCAATTTTACTTGCAAATTTACCAAAAAATAATGAATAAAACCTTATATACAGGAGTTTGTTAGTTATTAACAATTGGTATTTCAAGTAAAAAAGGTTCGAAATTTTTGTTGACAAATTACAACGTATACGGTTATAATAAGGCATGAAATTGAATAGGATTAGGCAACGGCGCCTTCGCATAAAACAGCGAGGGCGCCTTCGTTTGTTTTGGCAAAGGAATTTCTTTCTTTTGTATCGGTTTGGTTCAGGCAGCGTAGCCGAAAACCACCCGGTTGCGGCAATCCTATTGGTTTTTAAAATCTACTGGGAAAGGATGATTCACTATGAATATGAAAAAGTGCAGTACTATTTTTGCTTTATGTTTGCTCTTAATGATGTTATTTATTCCGGCGGCATTTGCCGAAGGTGCGGCGGAAACGCCAAAGATTGATACGGGTGATACTACCTTCATTTTGATTTCTGCGGCATTAGTTGTTCTCATGACGCCCGCGTTGGCCTTCTTTTATGCTGGGTTAGTCCGGGCGAAGAACGTGCTGGGAACCATCATGCAAAGTTTTTTTGCTTTAGGTATTATATCCTTGCAATGGGTGCTTTGGGGTTACTCACTGGCTTTCGGGCCGGATGTCAGCGGTTTGATTGGAAATCTTGACTGGATTGGGCTCAATGGTGTTGGTCAAGATCCGAACGCGGATTATTCGGCAACTATTCCCCATCTTGTCTTCATGATGTTCCAAGGAGCGTTTGCCATCATTACTCCGGCCATTATCAGCGGTTCCATTGCTGAACGAATCAAGTTTCCGGCCTTTGCCGTATTTATGGTTTTGTGGGCGACGTTCGTATACGATCCGGTAGCGCACTGGGTATGGGGCGTTGGCGGCTGGATCCGGGAAATGGGTGCTCTGGACTTTGCCGGCGGCACTGTTGTCCATATTATTTCTGGTGTTTCCGCGCTGGTATTTGCTTTGATGCTTGGTAAACGAAAGGGTTACGGTTCTGAGGCGATGGTACCGCATCATCTGCCGATGAACGTATTGGGGGCTGCGTTATTATGGTTTGGCTGGTTTGGCTTTAATGCCGGAAGTTCCCTCGGTGCCAGCGGGTTAGCGGCGCAAGCGTTTGTCACGACACATGTTGCGGCGGCTGCGGGCTTAGTTGCCTGGGTAGTAACAGAATGGCTGTATCAGGGTAAACCGACTGTGCTCGGCGCAACTTCCGGATGTTTGGCAGGCCTTGTCGCTATCACTCCGGCGGCCGGTTTTGTCAGTGTACTGTCCTCTATCCCTATCGGTCTCATTGGCGGGTTACTCTGTTTCTTTGCCGTAGCGGTGCTGAAAAACAAATTGGGTTACGATGACTCGTTGGATGTATTTGGCGTGCATGGTCTTGGTGGTACGTGGGGAGCAATCGCCACAGGACTATTTGCCTCGAAAGCGGTCAATCCGGCCGGCGCTGACGGAGTTTTCTTCGGCAATCCGGAACAACTGCAAATTCAGTTGATTGCTGTGGCTGCCAGTTATGGCGTTGCAATTGTTGGGACATTCGTGATTGTAAAGGTTATAGGTCTGTTTATGAAACTGAAAGTTACGGAAGCAGAAGAAGTGAGTGGCTTAGATGTTACAGAACATGGTGAACGTGGTTACGCCCAGGATTTTCTGGTTGGACATCCCGGGTTGAAAACGGGCACAGCGACTTTTGAGCCGGCACCAGCCTTGGTTAAGCCAAGCCTTAATTCGTAGGAGGGATACTGATGCGCGAAATTACCAAGATTGAAATTATTACCCGTCCGGAAAAACTGGAAGAGCTTAAGGCGGCAATGAACGCTATTAAGGTAACCGGAATGACGGTTTCACAAGTTTATGGCTGCGGTTTGCAGAAAGGGCACAAAGAAATTTACCGGGGCAAGGAAGTAGCGGTCAATTTGGTACCAAAGGTGAAGGTGGAAACGGTTGTCTGTGAAGTTCCGGTCGAAAAGGTTCTGAGTGTTGTCAAGCAGGTTTGCCGTACCGGCCAAGTCGGTGACGGAAAAATCTTTGTCTATCCTTTGTCAAACGCGGTTCGCATCCGCACCGGCGAAGACGGGGAGGCTGCCATTATCGAATCGCGAATGTAAAACAAGGAAAGCACTTGCAATCGTTCACCGGCAGGAGCGTACAGTTGTTGTGTAAGTGACGTTCTTGATTAAAATGAATCAACTTTTACATATCAAAAATAATGAGGTGTTTTGGGTGGTATATTGCCGTTGCTGTGCGCAATCGGAGATACCATCCGTTTTTTTTGTTCGCTTCATTAGCAGGCAATTCATTTGACAAAAAGGTTATAAATTGCTTTAATGATGTTTTATCGTTGTTTGCATCGCTGCTCTTTTACGGGAGAAGTTTTTTGGCGCCGTCCGGTAAGACACAGGGATATAGTGTGGGAAGAGCGAAACAATCGATAATAGCAAAGCGTAAAACGGAGGGGAAGTATGCGTAAGCAGATTGCACGATATCTGATGCTCAGTATTGGCTGCCTGATTTCCAGCAGTTCCATTAATTTATTTTTTGTGCCGCACCATTTGTTGAGCGGCGGCGTCAGCGGGTTAGCTATCATTTTTTATTATTTGTATAATTTGCCGATTGGGTTGCAAATATTCCTCATGAATATCCCCCTGTTGTATGCTGCTTACCGGTTCATCGGCAAGGAGTATGCGATTATCACCGTTTACGGAGCCTGCTTGTTTTCCCTGGGGGTGGATGCAACCCGCTTTTTATCGTCATGGGTTGTGATTGATGATCCGATCATATCGGCCGTCACCGGCGGTGTTTTTTCCGGCATCGGCGGCGGGTTGATTTTCCGGGCCAACGGCAGCGCAGGGGGCTTGGATATCACGGCTGCGATTATCAAAAAATACTACTCGTACAACGTTGGTTTTGTCAGTTTTGCCGTGAACTGCGCAATTATGTTCATTGCGGCAATTTTGTTTGGCCTGAAATTGGCCGTCCTTACCCTTATGGCGATGTTTGTCACCGGCAATGTTATCGATAATGTCGTGGAAGGCCTGAACCGGAAAAAGACGTTGCATATTGTATCGTACAACTCGGAAAAAATTATTCAGTCGGTTCTGCAGGAAGTTGGCCGAGGCGCTACTATTTTGCATGGGGAGGGCGCTTTTAGCCGCCAAGATAAGCAGATTATTTTTATTGTTGTAAGTATTACCCAAATTGCCAAGATTAAGCAGCTTGTGCATGAGGCGGATCCCAATGCGTTTATGATTGTTCAGGATGCAGTGGAAGTGTTGGGTCGGGGCTTTACCCTTCCAGGGGTTAAACATACTTTTTAGCAATTGATTTGATAAGCGAAGGAGGATTTGGCATGGTTAAAATAAGAAAAAATTTGAGTGACCGGGAAATGTTTGGTTCGATGGAGGAAGAACTTACCTTTGAAAATATGGTGGATGAGGAGGAGGGACGTTCCAAGGTTCAAAAACCTGCTCCGAAAAAAGAAAAGGTTTTGGATGAAGGGTATTTGAGCCGCCAGGCTGCCGATCATTTAAATAAAGCGCTGTTGGAGTTTAAAGTCAGCATGTTTCAAAAAGGGGTATTGGATTACGACTTTAAGATCAGTCGGGAAGAGGACCGCATTGTGTTAACTGCCGTACCGCAAAAGAAAAACAAAAAATGATTATGGATAGCCCTTGTAATCGAACATATGTTGCGTTATAATGAAAACAAACATACGTTCATAAACGGACGCAAATTGGGTGATACGAGGGGAGAGTCAGGAAATGAACACGATTATGATTACGGGCAACATGGCGCAAAACCCGGAGGTTCGCTATACGAAAACGGGAAAGGCTGTGGCTTCTTTTTCAGTCGCGGTTCATCGCCAGAGTAATCAAAGTGATGCGGTCGATTTTATTCCGGTTGTTGCGTGGGAACGATTAGGCGAAAATTGCGGGAATAGCCTGCATAAAGGGCAGCGAGTCTTTGTGCAGGGCCGCCTGCAAATTCGTTCTTATGACGGCAGTGATGGCCAGAAAAAATGGGTTTCTGAGGTGGTTGCCGAATTGGTTGCGCCTAATCTGGAACAGGCGGCAAGCCGTTTCGATGATCGTGCAAAACCGGCCGCGACCGATTTGGCAGAGGCGGCTGTTGTTCAATCAGGCGTTCAAAAAACGGAGCTTAATGAGGAAATTCCATTTTGAGAAACAGACTCTGCTGGGGTTTAAAAGGTTGGCTTAGGAACTGCCTTACTGAATGAAGAAAATAGGGAATAGCATGTTGATTTTAGAATATAAATAATAGATTTTGCAACAATTTGAACTTGCCAGACCTTCTGGCAAGTCTTTTTTATTGTGGGCAACAATGCCCGTTGTTTTTGTTTAGGGCGCAGGACGTTGTTTGTTGCATGGCGAATATGAAAGTACACTGGCCTGAAAAAGTAATTTTTCAGGGGAAAGAGGTTACAATAATGCCATATCAAATCGGCAATGTTTATCATGGGTTCCGTTTGGTGGAGGATAAAAAAATTAATGAACTTCATTCACAGGGATTAATTTTTATGCACGAAAAAAGCGGAGCGCAGCTCTTTTATGTGGGAAACAAAGATG
Source organism: uncultured Negativicutes bacterium (assembly GCA_964446265.1). Classification (GTDB taxonomy): domain Bacteria; phylum Bacillota; class Negativicutes; order CTSoil-072; family CTSoil-072; genus CTSoil-072. The sequence goes on from CAYUNV010000036.1 coordinate 16,336, forward strand.
ATAACAAAGTGTTTTCCATTAGTTTCCGTACACCTCCTGCCGATAGCACCGGTGTGCCGCATATCATTGAACATTCGGTCCTTTGCGGATCACGCAAATTTCCGCTTAAAGAACCATTTGTAGAGCTGGTAAAGGGTTCGCTAAATACATTTTTGAACGCAATGACCTTTCCGGACAAAACGATGTACCCAGTGGCTAGCCGCAATGATAAAGATTTCCGCAATTTGATGGATGTTTACCTGGATGCCGTATTTTATCCGAATATTTATCAAAGCCCGGAAACCTTGATGCAGGAAGGCTGGCATTATGAAATAGAAGCCCCGGAAGCCGAACTGACGTATAAAGGGGTCGTTTATAATGAAATGAAGGGCGCTTTTTCGTCGGCGGATGCAATTTTAGAACAAAAAATTTTAAAAACCCTTTTTCCGGAGACGACCTATGGCCATGAATCCGGTGGTGATCCGGAGTTTATTCCCCAGTTGACACAAGAACAATTTTTGGATTTCCATCGGACTTACTATCATCCGTCCAACAGTTATATTTATCTGTACGGTGATATGGACTTATTGGATACCCTGAAATTTTTAGATGAAGCGTACCTGTCTTCGTTTACCCGCATTCCGATTGAAACGGCAATTCCTTTGCAGGCTCCTTTTAGCAAGACAGCCAGGGAAGTATATGATTATCCGGTTTCTTTGACGGAAAAAACAGCGGACAAAACGTTTTTTAGTTTAAATTTTGTGGTTGGCCAGGCGACGAACCCGGAGACCATCTTAGCTTTTCAGGTGCTGGAGCATATGTTGCTGGAAAGTCCGGCGGCGCCCCTGCGCAAAGCATTGATCGAAGCCGGCATAGGCAAAGATGTTTTCGGTAATTTCCAGGAAGGAATGCGCCAACCGGTGCTGACGATTGCTGTCAGTGGGTCCAACCCGGACCAGGAAGATGCGTTCGTCAAAGTGGTTTACCAGACTTTGCAACAGTTAACGACAGCAGGAATCGATAAAAAATTAATCGAGGCATCCATCAATTTACTGGAATTCCGGTTGCGGGAAGCCAACTATGGTACCAATCCCAAAGGATTAATCTATAACATCAACTGTATGGAAAGTTGGCTGTATGGCGAAAGTCCGTTCCTACAGCTGGAATACGAACCTGTTTTGGCGAAAATCAAAACAGCATTGACGGAACGGTATTTTGAGAATATTATTGAGCAATGCCTGATGGACAACACACACCGGGCCTTGGTGATCCTCAAGCCGCGGCCAGGAATGACGGAGCAAATTGATTCGCAGGTTCGTGAGGCGCTGACGGCTTATAAGGCAACCTTAACGCCGGCTGAAATTGCTGTGCTCGTTAAGCAGACCCAGGATCTCAAACGACGGCAAGAAGCTCCGGATTCACCAGAAAACTTGGCCACAATTCCCCTGCTGGATCGTGCTGATATCAAGAAAGAAGCGGAAAAAATTGTATTGGATGTTCGCCGGGAAGGAGAAACAACGATCCTGTTTTCCCCGTTGTTTACGAATAAAATTGCTTATCTCAGTTTTTATTTTGATGCCTCGGTCATTCCCGAGGAACAGATACCGTATATGTACTTACTGTCGGATATATTAGGGAAAATTTCTACCGAAAAATATGCATACGGCGATTTGGCCAATGAGGTTAATATCCATAGCGGCGGGATGGGGTATGATGCAGCCGCTTACAGCGAAGGGACCACCGATTCGGTGTACTACCCGAAATTTATTGTCAGTGTGAAGGCACTGGTGGAAAAATTGCCCACGGTAATGGAATTGTTGCAGCAAATTTTAACCGGCAGCGATTACCGCGATACGAAGCGTCTGCAGGAAATTGTCGCTGAAACCAAAGAAAACTGGTCGCAAAGTTTATTCCGGTTGGGTCGCAATATTGTAGCTACCCGGACTTTGGCCTATTTTTCACCGGTCGGCCGCTACAATGAACAGGCCATGTTGACGTTTTATCAGTTCATGGTTGACATCGAAAAGAACTTTAGCACCCGGAAGCAAGAAATTGCTGATAATTTAGCTGCGGTTGCCCAAAAGCTGTTTGTCAAATCGAATATGTTGGTTGGATTGACGGCAGATGAAGAACATTATCCTGCTTTCCAAACGGCGTTCATAGGGTTGGCCGGCTCGTTGGGCAGCGAAAGTTTGCCGAAACAAGATTATAAATTGGCGTTTTTAGACTGTAATGAAGGACTTATGACTCCCGGCAAGGTCCAGTATGTCGCTAAAGCGGCGAACTTCCGCAATCGCGGCTATTCGTACCATGGCAGTATGCGCGTATTGGAAACGATGTTGCGGTATGATTATTTTTGGACCAAGATCCGGGTACAAGGTGGTGCGTATGGCGGGTTTGCCAATTTCTACCGCAATGGTAATATGGTGTTCGGATCCTACCGCGATCCTAATTTAGTCGAAAGCCTGCAGGTCTTTGATCAAACTGCGAATTATTTGCGCGGCTTACAATGTGATGAACGGGAAATGACGAAATATATCATTGGTACGATGAGCAAGATCGATACTCCGCTAACGCCTCCCATGAAAGGCGAGCGGGCTGCTTCCAGCTATATCCGCAAGATTACGCAGCAGGATATCCAAAAAGAACGGGATGAAATCCTGGCTACCGGTATTGAGGATATTCGAGCTTTAGCGGATTTAGTGGAAACTGCCATGAAGGAAAATTATTTCTGCGTTCTCGGAAACGAAGATAAAATTCGCCAAAGTGAAGCCGTGTTCCGAAAAATTGTTCCTGTCTTCGAATAAAAGGCAGAAATGCAAGGGGAGAAAGGCTGTATTTTTTCCTTGAATATGAATGCGGTTCGTGCTAGAATTAAACATGTTGGGTACAATATTATGATAATTGTGGGGGCGTAGCTCAGTTGGGAGAGCGCTTGATTCGCATTTAAGAGGTCAGGGGTTCGAATCCCCTCGTCTCCACCAGGAAATTCAGAGCCTGTTTTTTGCAGGCTCTTTGTTTTTTTCAACACAAAGTATGATTGATTCTTGTGGTATCATTGCAACAATCATTTCTGGCGTGGTTATTAGTTTGAAGTAAGTAGGGTGTATAAAACAAGTAGGGTGTATAACACGTAAGCGCATCGTTCAGCAAAGAAAAAACATACACAAAAGTGTCAGTAAATTTAAAATAATCCAACAAATATCAATAAATACTTTTGTATGTAAAAAATATAGGATATAATGTAGTTAGTTGAACATATTTTGGAGTTTGGAGTTGAGAGAAAACCGTATGGGCAAACTTACTGAAAAGTGAGGACGCAAAGCCGCGGGTCTAAAGGCTCCAGTATTGGGCTTATGACTGCCAGGCCGCACCGGACTATCCGGTTGTGCTCTGGCGGTTTTTTGTTTCTCTTCTTCCGGATAGGCAAATAAAATCTGACGAGAATTTGCAACCAACGTCGGACTATCGCTGTTGTCAATGCAACAATCATTTTGCATCTCTGATTTGCCTCTGATTTTAGATCAATACTCGTGGTGGTTTGGTTCTTTAATCAAGAATAGTGGTAGGAGGAGAGTGTATGGCGATAGTGAATGGAAGTGCTGGCAACGATAACCTTATTGGCACTAGCGGAAATGATATAATACAAGGTTTGGATGGCAATGACACCATCAACGGTGGGGTCGGAGCTGACAGCTTTTACGGGGGAGCAG
>CAYUNV010000037.1:0-9072 GCA_964446265.1 uncultured Negativicutes bacterium
GGGGTCTTCACCGGATTGCAAAACAATCGTTTTGTATCCATATGACGCAGCCTTTTGGGCAAAATCGACAATTTCATCCGGACTTAGGCGGTAACGGGTAACTTGTTTATTTTCTCTTCTAAGGCCGCAATACAAGCAATTCTGTTGACAATAATTCGAAAACTCAATTAAGCCCCGCAAATGCACTTCATCACCGACATACTGTTTACGAACCCGGTCGGCAGCTGCAAACAACTCTTCATCAATTGACGAATCGCTTAATAATCTAACGATTTCTTCTCTAGTCAACTTATGTTCCAATTCTGCTTTTTCGATCAACGCGTTCATATTTTTCACTCCATTATTTTTCCATAACTCAATTTTCGATAAAACATTTTATGATTGCAAAGTTTGTAGGATTTTTATACAGGTCGGTTCATTAGGGATTATTTTCTCATACTTATTATATACGGCAATGCTAAAAAAGCCAATGACATTCATTTAAAAAACAGTTAAATTTTAATTTTTATTTTTAAGTAATAATCATTTTCTTTAAGTTTAGTCTGTTAAACTGCACAATAGACAAAAGGGAAGGGAGCACATTTTTAGTGCTCCCCACTTCCCGATACAATTCACATTGTACACTTCACGCTTAATGCGTGTTCAACCCAACTCTATTCAATTGTGGTTTCTCTTTCCGTGCCGTCGTGATGAAACCACCCCCTTCTCTTGGGAGAAACACCCTGTGCTTTCATCTCTCTTATCTCTTCTTGGCTTCATTATAACGCAAATTATCTTAATTTTCAAGTTATTTTTAAAGTTATATTGTAAAGTGGTTTAATATGAAGCGTGAATATCGAATTCGCTCAAAGTTCGTTCAATTTCCTTCGAGAGGCTTTCAGGCAACCCCTCAATCTTGATATTCAAGAATCCACGGACAATTGTCGCCGCCGCTTCCTCCTCCGTCAAGCCCCGGCCCATCAGATACTCAATTTCCTCCGGCGCAATTTTGCCGACAGCCGCCTCATGGCTCAGTTCGGCATCGCCGACCTGAGCATCCAATTCCGGGATTGCATAAATGATCCCTTTTTCTCCCAAAATTAAACCGTGACATTCCAAATGGCCTTTGATACCCGCAACATAACCACCTAACTGACCACGATTAACAATGGTGCCTCCTGTACTTAATGTACGAGCAATGATTTCCGCTCTTGTGCCTGGCGCTTCCAGTAAAACCCTGCCGCCAACATCCAATCTGGCCCCAGGCGGCGCTACGAGGATCGTATTCATACGGGCTACGGCGCCTTTTCCAATCAAGCGGGTGGTGGGATACATTTGAATATCGTGCACTTTTTTCAAGCAAATGTAGTTTGACATATACAGCCCACCCTCTTCGACGATAACGCCGGTTCGCGGACGGACCATGACTTCTTCGCCCCAATTATGGATCATCGAAAAAGTCAGTTTCCCGCCTTTTTTGACAAAAAATTCACTGACGCCAATATGAACGCCGCGTTTTACAGTCGGATCAACGGCACAGCCAGTAATCACATGCAATTCTGCGCCTTCTTCTACTATGATCACATTGTGCACATCTTGTACCACATCATTTTCTCCAATGTACAAACAAGCCTGCACCGGATAATCAACTTTTACACCCGGTAGAGCCCGAATAAAGTACCCGTGTTCATAATGAAGGACGACCCTGGCCGTATATTTATCGGCATCCGGGTTCACTGCCGTCCACATATAGTCTTTTAGCCAGTCATGACAAGCCAGTGCAGCATCGATACTCAAAACCTCGACTCCGGATGATGAGATAGAACAACTGGATACAGTGTGATCCGTCTGGACATAGGTTCCAGCCCTTCCTTGACCGGCCAAGTCCAATCCAATCGCTTTCATGGTAGCTTGCTGCGGCGTTGAATACTCCGTCAACGACTCTACCTTCTTATGCTCTTCTACTACATCCTTATAAGAAGCAAGGTCAATATCCGCACCAAATGCAGCTTTTTTGTCGAGTGCAGCTTTCGCTCTTTCTTCTGAGGTCGGTTTAGCCTTCTCTGTCATTGTTTTCCGCCCCCTTCGACTGAACAGCGAATACAGTGCTGATATCCGTATTTACTGATGCAGTCCAGCATTTCCTGCGGATTCCCATTGCAGGAAATCGTTCCCCCATATAATACATGCCCCACATCCGTAGGAACATAATTTAAGATATGTCCGGTGTGAGTAATAATCAATCCGGACTTTTTTCGTTCACGGCGCTGCTGGGCAGTTGGCAAACTTTTGCGTTCCAATATCCGGTCGGCCGCTTCACCGACTAAAGCAATATTTTCTAAATCTACCCCGGATTCCGGTTCATCCAGCATCACGAAATCGGGATTCTGCGCCATCAGCTGCAACAGCTCGGACCGTTTAATTTCCCCCCCTGAGAAACCTTCATTGGCGCTGCGATCCAAAAAAGCTTCCATGTTGACGGATTTGGCCAACTGCTCAATATCCATATTCGTATTGCCGTGCGCGCAAATCGTTGTCAATTGCCTAAGCGATACGCCTCGAACCGTGGGGGGCCTCTGGATCATGATGCCAATTCCCAGGCGGGAGCGGGCATCGACGGGCATTTCCGTAATATCTTGCCCCTTGAACCAAATCTTCCCCTCTGTAATCGTGTAACGATTAAAACCCATAATAGCGCCAAGCAGGGTAGATTTTCCTGAACCGTTGGGACCAAATAATACATGAACCTCACCTGGTTTTATGTGAAGGTTAACATCATGGAGTACAGGACGTTCACCGATGTTCACCGACACATGCTCCATTTTCAACACGCTTCATCCCTCCTTTATTGCTTCAGGCTTCGCAATATCTCAGAAATTACGGACGGGCCACAATCAGTTTTAAAATATCGGAAAATAAATTTTCCACCGTTTCAATTTGCATTCCAGCCGTCTTAATATTATCCATCGTTCGCCTATTGATATTGGCTCCTACCAAATACAAAGAAATAAAATTGAAACGATCCATCAGCCAGCCAAGGACAGGGTTTTCACTTCTCATATGCTCCAGTAAAACAATCCTGCCATTCGGTTTGCAGACCCGGCGGATTTCCTTCAACCCGGCAACCGGATTCGGTACAGAACAAAAAACACAGGTCGCAATCACACAATCGAATGTGGCATCAGAAAACGCCATATGTTCTACATCCATTTCCAATAAGGTTACAGGCACCGGCGCCTTAGATACTTTTTCCCGTGCCCGGGCCAGCATGCCCGGACTGAAATCAATCGCCGTTACCGTGGATCCGGCAGGATAATAGGGGAAATTAGCGCCGGTGCCGACCCCAACCTCTAAAATATTACCGGACACCAATGAAAAAGCACGTTTGTGCGTTTCATTAGGAATAGCACGCGTCATTACATCAAAAAATACCGAAGTACGATTATACCGCTTTTTGATTGCAGCAGTTTCTTCCGCCCCCGTCTGGTTTGTTTTCATGGATCTTCATCCTTTCGAGCTTACATAGATAGTTTCAACCTTTTGCAAGCCCATTCCGCATTTTCAACCATCTCCTTTGTTCGTGAAGATTTGTAAATAAACTCGGAAAATTCAGTTTATTCCAGAGATAACATTTCCAATTCAAACTCCTCGAACCTCTTATGTATCCATTGCCGGCAATCCAACTGTGTGCAGCGCTTCGTAAATTCTTTTTCCCTCATTCAGCTTGCTCTCGAATAATATAACCTCGACAACAAGGAATTCCCCCAGTTGCTTCGTTCGAATTGACGATAAATCTGCAACCCCAAGTCTAGGATGGGAAACGATTGTCAAATGAGGCCTGAACGTTCTCTTTTCCAACACAAAGCCCCGGTTCTCAAGTTCATCGTGCAGTTCATCCCTAAGCTTGTTCAATTCTCTTAAATCGCCGTCAACAGCAGTCCACAGCGTATGCGGCCTCCGAAAAGACGGAAAAGCGCCTATTCCGCCAATATGCAGTAAAAACGGCCTATGCTTTCTTACCACACAAGACAAAACATCCATTAGTACAGGCTTTGCTGCCGGATCTATCTCTCCAAGAAACTCCAGCGTTATATGAAAATTTTCTTGTGATTTAAAAGATCCTTTCACACCAAGGTCCTTAATTTCAGCTTGAAACTCACAGAGAACTTGCTTAAGCGCAGCGGGAAGATCAATCCCCATAAACACTCTCATGCCACTTTCTCCCCAGTCGTTTCGTTAACAATTTCTGATGTCTTATCTTTATTATAATACGAAACTACCTAAACATGGCATTAAATGTTTTTTTCCCGCGCGTTACTTTATCCAATTGCATCAAATCCACTTCATAACCAATGCCTGGTTGAACCGGAACTTCAATTTCCCCCTGCTTTACAAATACTTCCGGTTCAATCAAGTCCCTTTCCCAGTATCGTGACGACCCTGACAAATCACCCGGGAGTGTAAAATTATCCAAAGTGGAAAGAGCAATGTTGTGAGCACGGCCGATCCCAGTTTCAAACATGCCGCCGCACCATACAGGAATATTACGCTCCCGGCAAAAATCATGTACTCGCTTCGTTGCCGCCAGCCCTCCCAGTCGGCTCATTTTCAAACTGATAATCCTGCAGCTGGCAAATTCAGCCGCGTTCCGCACATCTTCAAAGGCGGCAACACTTTCGTCCAAACACACCGGTGTTTTTAACACTGCTTGTAATTTGGCATGATCAATTAAGTCGCCTGCCGTCAACGGCTGTTCAATCATGGACAATCCATACCGGTCTAATTCTTGCAATGTCGGCAAGTCAGATAAACGGTATGAACCATTGGCATCTACGGATATCGGCAGGTGAGGAAAAGCTTCTTTCACCGCTTTTACAAATCGAATATCACATCCGGGTTTGATTTTGAGTTTTACACGCTTGTATCCTTCCACCACATAACTCTCGACGAGCTTCAACGTGTCTTGAACAGTCGCTTGTATTCCTGCAACTACTCCGACTTCAATTCTTTTCTTATTCCCGCCAAGCACCTTTGCCAACGGAATATAATGCCGCTTCGCATACAAATCCCATATTGCGCTTTCCAGACCCGCTTTCGCTATATTATTGCGCTGGATCGGAACAAACAGTTCAAACACTGTATTGGGATCGTCTATTTCTTGGTGAAGTAACAAGGGAATTAAAAAATCTTCCATGATATGCAAAACCGTTCCAATTGTCTCTTCTGAATACCAAGGAATCGAAAAGGCAGGCGCTTCCCCCCATCCAATAAATCCATCCGCATCTCTGATCTTAACCAAAACCGAATCCTTATCGATAATAGAACCAAAATTGGTAACAACTGGATTTTTTAAGCGCATACCCACGTGATACAAGGTAATTTCCTCAATTTTCATAAGGTCCCTCCTTGTTACGAAAGCTACTCAACCATTCAGCCAACTCTCTCCGCAGCAATTTATTAGCAGCGTTACGCGGAAGCTGTTTTACAAAATAAATTCGGGCCGGACATTTATAACCTGCCAACCTTTCGCGGCAAAACGTCCGTATTGCTTCTTTCGAGGCTTCATTATTACCGGCTGTTACAACAAAAGCCACCGGAACCTGTCCCCATTTTTCATCTTCACAGCCAACCACTCCAGCTTCAAGAACTGCAGGGCAGGAAAGCAAAACAGCCTCTACTTCCGCAGGATATACGTTTTCTCCGCCAGATATAATTAAATCATTGCGACGGTCCAATACGTATAGAAATCCTTCGGCATCCGTATAACCCAAATCTCCGGTATGAAACCAGCCATCCTGTAAAGCAGTGTTTTTTACTTTTTTTGAATGTAAATATCCACTTGTCACATTAGGCCCCCGAACGACAATTTCACCCACTTCGCCGGGCAATTTACAGCCCTGTTCATCCATTATCAGCAATTCCGAAGGAAACAACGGCTTACCGGCCGAGCCTAATTTGCTGTCCATATATTCAGGTGACAAAGTAGCAATTTGCGAAGCCGTTTCTGTCAAGCCATAAGTTTGGTAAACTGGTATCCGCCTTTTCCTGCATTGCTGTAATAAACTCTCCGGCACCGGTCCTCCCCCCGTCAGCATACAGCGAAAAGTATCCGGGTACTTGTCTTCTCCTAATTGCTCCAACATCCGAGTCAACATGGAGCTGACCACAGATACAATGGTTACCCCCTCTTTTTGAATAGATTGATTAACCGCTTGTGGCAAAAATTGGGGGTGAATAATAACCGGAATACCATAAATCACACTTCGCATCATAATAGATAATCCGCTCATATGAAATAAAGGTACACAAATCAACCACTTGTCTTCGACTTGCAATCCGAGGTTCAGAACGGACCCCATCGCACTCCACCAATGATTGCCATTTGTCAGCATGACCCCTTTAGGCCGGCCTGTCGTCCCGGATGTATAAAGTATGGTATGAACCGCCTCCAGATCAACAGATGGGGGAAGCAAAACCTCCGCTTTCGGCAAAGCTTGCAAACCGTCGTACAATAGCTCGTTCATTCCGGTTTTGTCGTTCTTTATTGTTTGTACCGTATCGGAAAGCCCGGCATCATAAACCAGCAACTTACAGTTTGCATCCTGTATCTGCCAGGCAAGTTCCGGCGCCGCAAGGCGAATGTTCAACAGCACGGTTACCGCTCCGAGATATTGGAGCGCATAAATAATTTGCGGAACCCGGTAACTGTTTTCCAACAAAACAGCGACAAAATCGCCTTTCCTGATCCCCAAGCCATAAAAGCGGCGCGCAGTATCTTGCGCATACTCATTCAATTCTTGAAACGACCAAGAAACCGGACCATCTACCAGACAGATACGATCCGGTGTCAAAAAAGCACGTTTTGCCAGCCAATTCGGCATTTGTTGTTTGGTCATCCTGCTAAAACTCCTTATTGTCAGAATAGCCAGCCACCCTAAATCAGAATGACTGGCCATAAATGCGAATTAAAAGATTAGAGATCAGGGAAACCGGGGAAACTGTTTAAAATCAGGCGTGCGTTTTTCTTTGAACGCGTCACGGCCTTCCTTGGCTTCATCCGTTGTATAAAATAACAACGTAGCGTCGCCGGCTAATTGCTGTAACCCGGCCAGCCCGTCCGTATCTGCATTAAATGCGGCTTTCAGGAAACGAAGGGCAGTTGGACTTTTCGAAAGCATTTCACGGCACCATTGAACCGTCTCTTCTTCCAATTTTTCCAACGGAACCACCGTATTGACCATACCCATATCCAATGCTTGCTGCGCATTATACTGACGGCATAAAAACCAAATTTCCCGTGCCTTTTTATGACCTACAATGCGCGCTAAATACCCTGACCCATACCCCGCATCGAAACTGCCAACATTCGGTCCCGTTTGGCCAAAAACCGCATTCTCCGCGGCAATGGTCAAGTCACAAACGAGATGTAACACATGTCCGCCGCCAATTGCATATCCGGCAACCATGGCAACAACCGGTTTCGGTATAACCCGGATCAGACGCTGCAGATCCAGTACGTTTAACCGTGGAATTTGATCGTCTCCTACGTACCCTCCATGTCCCCGGACAGACTGATCGCCACCGGAACAAAAGGCTTTTTCCCCCGCGCCAGTCAATACAATAACCCCCACATTATTGTCATCGCGGGCATAAGCGAAAGCATCAATCAATTCAAAGACAGTTTTCGGCCGAAAAGCGTTGCGTACTTCCGGGCGATTGATGGTAATTTTGGCAATACCCTCGTACGTTTCATAAAGTATATCCTCATAGCTGCGTTCTGATTTCCATTCGATCATCATTTCAATTCCTTTCAATTTTAATGTCTTTTTCAGACACATTCTCTAAAAAATTTTCCACCGCGTTCGCGAACTGCACCGGCTTTTCCAAGTGAACCGCGTGCCCGGCTTCCGCTATAATCTGCAAAGCTGACCTTGGCAATCTTTCTTTCATAAAAACAGCAATTTGCCGGAATTTCGCATCTTCTTTACCGACGAGCAGAAGCGTTGGAATGTGGATTTGATGTAATGAATTCCACAAAGATTGTTGAACTCCTGTTCCCATTCCACGCAGGCTGTTTGCCAGCCCTTGCGGTCGGTTTTTTAGACGCTGCATGCGGATTTCATTCTGTATTTTCTGCGGCAACAGTTGCTGCGTGGCAAACAAATCAAGCTTTGACCATTGATTGACAAACGGTTCTAATCCATGCTCTTCGATAAATTCCGCTAACGTTTCATCCGCCTGTTTTCTTGCTTGGCGTTCCGCCTCGTTCTCAATTCCTGGCGAACTGCTCTCCAAAATTAAATTTCGAACCCGCGCAGGCGCTTGCGCCGCAAAGTGAAGAGCGAATCTTCCGCCCATGGAATAGCCAAGAAGGTTAATTTGCTGCAGCTTCAAATAATCCAGCACAGACAAAAGGTCTTGAACCGCACAATCCATCGAATAGCGATTAAAATCGATCGGAGCGTCAGACTGCCCGTGGCCAATCAGATCGATTAAAACAAGCCGATAGCGGTGGCGCAAATGCGGCAGAATCCATTGCCAACTCTTGGTACTGCCGGTAAAACCGTGCAACAACAGAAGCGGAGCCCCTTGTCCTTCTATTTCCACATGTAATTTGATCCCATTGACTTCAATCAACACAAAATCATCTCCATCAAATCGAAAGCGCTGTACGCACAGAACGTGAAACGGCAGCCAAAATCTCCCTGTGTAAACGGACATTTTCTTCGCGTTTAGTCCGAACCTCAAGCACATGCAATCCGGATGAAGATAATCCGTCCTGCAAAGCAGTTCGAAAATCATCCCAGGAAGTAACTTGGGTAAAACTTCCCTGGTACATCTCAACTACCGGTTTAAAATCCAATCCAAGCGGCGTACCAAACAGTGTTTCAAAATGGCGCGGCAATCCCGCCTGCGGCAAAAAGGAGAAAATTCCACCGCCGTCATTGTTGATTAGAATAATCGTCGCATTCAAGGAGTGTAATTTAGCGGCCAATAAACCGTTCAGATCATGATAAAAAGATAGATCCCCAATAACCAACAGCAAAGGACTTTGGTTCGCCGCAACTCCTAAAGCAGTGGACACAACCCCGT
>CAYUNV010000037.1:9082-12953 GCA_964446265.1 uncultured Negativicutes bacterium
CATTGGCGCCCCGGTTTGCCATGATTCGGATATTTCGTTCATTGCAAAAAAAGAATGTGTCAAGGTCACGTACCGGCATACTGTTCCCTGCAAACAACACAGATCCTTGGGGAAGATATTCATGTAATTCAAGAAAAATCTGTCCTTCAGAAAGGAAATCATTCTTTCCATGCCGCGACAATTCCTGTTTTGCAGCTTCATTCGCCTTCAGCCATTTTTGCGCCCAGCCTGCCAAAGAGGGTGGGCTGAAAGAATGCGCCGATCCCAGCAAATCCTTTAATTCGCGGCAAAAGGAAACAGCCCCTGCATAAATCATTTCTGCCGCCATTAAGGTAGGATCACGCCAGCCCGCATCCTCGTCAATAATGATTTGCCAACAGGACGGGTTTCTCTTCAAGTATAGGAGCAAGGCTTTTGATACCGGCATAGCACCAAAACGAATCACAACTTCAGGAACTAATTGGTCCATGACAGCTGAATCACGCAGAAATGAATCATAGGTATCAATTACCAATTCCTTGTCATGAACGCCGCAGCGAACTTGCGAAAGAGGATCGGCAAGCAACGGATATTGCAATTTTTTTGCCAGTAAAACTGCTGCTTTAGCAAATGAAGGATCATCATGCGGCCCGCAGATAATTAATCCACGCTCCATTTTTGTCAGTTGTCCCGCTATTTTTTCAATCTGCCGTCGCTCCAACCTGCGAGAACCTGTTAAAACCTGCGTGTAACAGGCATCGTTCCCTCGTCCATTTGCCCAAAGAGCCGGATTGTCTAACTCCGGCAATAGCGGTTCACGAAAAGGAAAATTCAAATGCACGGGACCGCTTGGCCCGCACAACGCAACAGCAGAAGCACGAGATGCAACAGTCCGCACATAGTTTTGCATTTCTGGAGCAGCATCCGGAGCGGACATTTCCACAAACAATTTGACAAACTTACCAAAAATGCCAATCTGGTCAATCGCCTGCGGCGCCCCTACTTCTCTTAACTCATGCGGACGATCTGCTGTTAAAACCAATAAGGGCACTCGTGACTGATACGCCTCTACAACGGCAGGCATATAATTGGCTACAGCTGTTCCGGACGAACAAACCAAGGCAACCGCTTGCTTTTGCTCCTTAGCAATGCCCAATGCAAAAAAAGCTGCTGAACGTTCATCAACGTGCATCCAAACTTTCGTATGGGGATGCTCGGCGATTAAAAGAGCCAATGGAGTCGATCTCGACCCCGGATTAATTACGACTTGGTTAACGCCGCAGCGCACCAATTCATCGACAAAAGCACCAACATATTCGGTTATTATTTTCCCCTGATCCACTTAACTTCCTCCCAAGGCTGACAGCATAGGTTGAAATTTAATTTGTGTTTCTTCATATTCGCTCACAGGATCCGAATTTTCTACAATACCGCAGCCTGCAAATAAAAAAGCCTCTTTCTGCCGTACTAGGCCACAGCGAATAGCCACGATAAATTCTCCCGATCCATCTGCGTTCACCCACCCAATAGGCCCGCCATACCAGCCACGGTCGAGATGTTCCTCTTCCCGGATTTTCCGCATCGCTTCTTGTTGCGGAAATCCACCCAAGGCGGGAGAAGGGTGTAAATCAGAAAGTACTGTGAAAATTGAAATTCCCGGCCGGGCTTTGCCTTTCAAGGGAGTACACAGATGATAAATATTTTTTAATTGCTTAAGCTGGGGTTCCGACGGAATTTCCAAAGGATCACAGTATTTTTTAAGCTTTTCACTCAGCATCCTCACGACCAGGTTTTGTTCATACCGGTTCTTTTTATCATGTAACAGTTCTCGGCCTAAGAGTTCATCTTCCACTGGATTCTTGCCGCGTTTCATCGAACCGGCTAAGCAAGTGGAATAATATTCTTCGCGCTTTCGCTTAATCAACCGCTCCGGCGAAGCGCCCACCAAACATTCTCCCTGGTGCATAAAAGCAAAAATATAACTTCCCGGTTGGCCTGCGTGTAAACGGAATAAAATATCGGCGATAGAAATCGGGGCTTCGCTCTGGAGATAAAGTTCCCTGGCCAAAACCACCTTCTCAATTGCACCATCACGTATGTCTTTTACAACACATTCTACCATAGGTTTCCATCGGTCAACACCAATCTCCTCTATGGCAAACGAATTTTCTATGGCCGATAACCGGTATTTCCCTTTGGTTAAAAACAATTCACATTCAGCCAACAATGTTTTCGTGAGTTCCTCAGGCTTCTCACTTCCTTGCAACAGAAAATTAATGGTAATCCATGCTGCATTTTCTGTTTGCGTCAAAAGAAGCCGTGGAAGATGAAATTCAGCGTGCGCAAAATTACGCCATCGTTCGGATTGAGGCTTAATAGGATCAAAGGAACCCCCGCCCAACAAAACTAAACCAGTTTGCGGAACATCACACGGAGAAGACCGAACGCTATTTGCCACAATTGTAGCCCACTCGGTTTCGACCCTCGCAAAACGATCCGCCCCGTTATCTTCCACCTTAACCGCGTAGACCGATCCAACACCAACCATAATGAATTTTTCATCGGCATCTGCCCAGTAAGTAATTTCTTTTTCCCTTCTTGTTTCCGCCTCTCTAAAAAACATAAGCGGGTCAATGCTATCCACGCAGGCAACGTGACTAATCAAGACCGGTATTTTTCGTTGATCACATTGTTGAAGTCCTGACTGGATAAGAGAATATAATTCTTGGTATTGTAATTCCATCGTGTAATAAATTCGCCTCCGCTGCAACATATAAACTTATGAACCGTTCCAAAATCGCCCTAGTTTCTATTCGCCCAATCAAGGAAAAAACCTTCTAATTTTTCAATGATCGCTCCCTTGGTTTGCATTTTTTCCCACTCGGCATATGTGATATTATTCCGATGCAGAATGCAGCATTACCACTCAAAATGAGTCTTGCGAAATACACTATTGGGCTTGGCAAAATTCAATTTTGCACAAATACGCTAAACGAAAAAAATGGCTAACCCTCTTCGGTGAGAAGAGCGGCTGGCCATTTTTCTTTTACTTCACTTGACAAAAAACATATTGCAGACTGATATGCAAGTTCCATTTCGTATACCTTACTGCTTGTTACCCAACTGTTTGAGGAGTTGATCAACAATTTTCTGCATATTTTCTTTTGTACGGCTGGTTAAACTATCAATCGCTTGCCCCGCATCACCGGCCGTCACTACACCGGGATCAATCGGCAATTTCCCTAAGAATGGAATGTTGGTATCAGCAGCAGTTTTCTCCCCACCGCCACTTTTAAAGATTTCATGCGTACTGCCGCAGTCCGGGCAAATAAAACCACTCATATTTTCAATAATGCCTGCGACCGGCATATTAACCGTCTGGCAAAATTGGATCGATTTACGTACGTCTGCCAAGGCAATTTCTTGCGGCGTTGTAACGATGACTGCTTGGCAGCCTGTAACCGTTTGCGAAACGGTCAGCGGCTCGTCACCGGTTCCCGGCGGGCTGTCAATGATTAAAAAGTCTAACGTCCCCCAATTCACATCCGACAAAAATTGACGTATCATACCAATTTTTACGGGTCCACGCCAGATAAGCGGAGAATCCGGATCATCCAACAAACCTTGAACAGACACTACTTTTAGATTGTCCGTATAAGAATGGGGCTGAAGCTGATCATCAATCACATTTAATTTCAGCCCAGTAATTCCGAAAAGCCCGGAAATGCTTGGACCATGCACATCCACGTCCAACAAGCCGACTTTATAACCTTGGTTGCTCAAAAATACAGCCAAGTTCGCTGCAACAGTGCTCTTGCCAACGCCGCCTTTACCACTCATAACTACGATTTTGTTATCTACCTGCTGCAAAAACTCATTGATTCTGTTTGTT
>CAYUNV010000037.1:12963-18615 GCA_964446265.1 uncultured Negativicutes bacterium
TCGACTTTCCGCCACACGCCATTTAGAATTCCATCTCCTTTATTGTTACCTGAGTTCTTCTATTCCTTTTTCGCCTTCCGCCAACACAGTTGATTACAGGAGCCTTGCATATAGGACATGACACTTCCCAATTAAAATACACCGTTTCATCGTTCATGTCAACATTTTACCGTTTCCAGGCGATATTCAAAAAGTTAAGCGGCTCATTTGCTGCAAGAAAGTTACGCCGCCATCAAACTATGCATATTTTATCGTTCCATTAGATCAGGCTGCTGCCTGATTTTTTGCCATATTACTCCGTCTTTTGCCATAACCCAAAACTGCTCCTAAAATGACTGAAAGCGCAGCGGCGGCAAGGACGCGGTATACCGGTGGCAACAGAAAAACCACGGTATGGACTGGCAGCCAAAGAAACATCTGGACTTTAAAAACAAAACACATGAATTCGTGCCAATCAATATGTTGGACAACCATTTTCGCGCTTACAGAACCGAATTTGGAGAATTTTCCTTCTGCCAAATCAAAAAAAGTATCAGTAAATCGATGAAAAATTAAGGTCATTGGACCGGCAGTAGCGTTCATAATTAAACTAACCCAAAAGGCAGCAATAATTTTATCCAAATTTCCGTGGCTAACCGGCAATACTCCAGCACCAATAGCGGCTGCTACTCCTTTCCCGTTCACCTCGAAAAAAACGGCAATAGTGGTTCCGATTATTCCCCATACGATTGCTCGATAGACAAAACCTACCGGTTTTTGCCATTTCCCGCTAACTATTCTCATGGATAAAAGATCACCCATACTAGCAAGAATAAAAAATTTGATGAATCCTGCAATAAGAGGGTGTTGCCGTGTTCCATTCACAACCTGTTCATGCGTTACAGGCCAGACCAGCAGCAGCACCACAACGGCAAGTGCGGCAAGCCAAATAATATCCCCTTTTTTCATTGTTTCACTCCTCTAAAAAAACGTAAAGATAATTTCGATAATTAAGAAAATATTAATGAGAATTCATAATTTTCTTCCGTAAATACTTCCCCCAAAAACCACCGTGTATCAAACAAGTGATAGTATTATAGTATTTTTTAATGTATTCTACATAGCATTAGAACTAAATTTTATAATGCATTATATTTTCTGTCAACTATTTTTTGTGAAATTAAGCACAAATAACGCAAAATAAAAATCCTTCTGACAAACTGATCTGTCAGAAGGAAAAATATTGTCCAAAATCGATACAATTTTTTAATGCTTCCGTGGATCTCCAGGCTCAGCAACATCTTTAAAATGTTCAGGGCGTGCTAGACAGTCCGCAAGACTTTGCTGTAAACCAGGTAGTTCATGATCAATCTCCGCAATTCTCGCAAGGATTGCAGCCTTCTCGTCGGCACCAGCAGTCTTGAGTTGCTCCTCAAGCTCTCTCCTCTCCGCTTGTAAACCGGCAATTTCATTCTTATACGGTTCACACACATACGGCATATAAATACACCATCCTTTCAACATAACAGAATTCACTTCAGATTGAGTTTCGTAACTCTCCAAAATACCTAATCCTTAGATGATCCACTCATTTGTAATTATATTATAATACAATTATTTTTTCAGAACAATTCGAATTATCAATTTTATCGAGAGGCCTACGTATCGGTTCATGTACCAAGCACTGTAATAAACATATTTCCGGGTGTCCCCCTACTGCAAAAAGTATTCTCGATTTTTTAGAAAATAATCCACGGCCTTAAAAGACCAATAATAGAGAAGCATCCGCCCGATGGGCGGATGCTTCTCTATTATTGGTTGCAGCCTACTATGCCAGAAAACATGTAGCGCAACCCTATAGAACTAAACAATTAATCTTGTTGTTCCGATGACAGCCTGGCAATCCGGCGCGCCAAATAATACAATGCGCCTATACAAACGATAACAATGAAATACGATAGATACGCCAATTATATTCCCCCTACTATGTATACGAATTAAGTATAGCAAAAAAATATGAAAGATTTGTGAAGAAAATGTGAAAAATTAATCTATCGTTACATCCTTATAAACTGCGAACCTTTTCTTTCACCGGCAGCAAAGAACTTGCCGACATACTCAATTCATCAAGTCCAATTCGCACCAAATGCTCAGTATAGTTTGGGTTTCCAGCCATCTCACCACACATCCCCACAGGTATCCCCTGCTTTTTCGCCGCTTGGACAGTTGTGTCGATTAATCTGATAACCGCCGGATTGAGTGGATCATTCAAATGCGCTAATGCCTGGTTCTGGCGGTCAGATGCCATCGTATATTGTACCAAATCGTTCGTTCCAATACTAAAGAAATCCACTTCTTTCGCAAACAAATCCGCCATCAGGGCAACCGCTGGCGTTTCAACCATGATACCCAGCTTAACATTCTCTGCGACAAGAATACAATCCCGTTTGAGTTCAAGTCGAATTTCTGCCAGTATTCTTTTACATTCTCTGACCTCTTGCATAATAGTAACCATAGGAAGCATTATCCATAGGCTCCCGGCCGTAGACGCTTTTAATAATGCACGCAACTGGGTTTTAAATAGACTTTTTTCCTTTAGGCATAATCGCACGCCTCGTACACCAAGAAACGGATTTTCTTCTTTTGCCATGCTGAGGTATTTTAATGATTTATCCGCCCCTATATCTATAGTTCGAATAACGACCGGACGCCCTTGCATGGTAGCCAACACTTGCCGGTAGGCCTGTTCTTGCTCTGCTTCACTGGGAAAATCCGGGCGATCCATAAACAAAAACTCTGTGCGAAACAAGCCAATTCCCTGCGCTCCCAGTTGGAATGCCTCCACGGCTTCTCGCGGATGTCCAATATTGGCCCACAAATCAACATATTTTCCATCTTTCGTCATGGATGGCTTATCAATCAATTCTTGCAATGTTGCGTTCCTTCTGTTTTCCAACGAAACGAGTTCCGAAATAGCTTCCATTTTTTCCGGATCAGGCTCAATGGTAACTGTACCAGCCGCACCATCCAGAGCCACTGTCACATCATTTCGAACAAGGCAGGTAATATCCGGCACCCCTACTATGCAAGGGATCCCGAACGCACGAGCTAATATAGCAATATGACTGGTATTTGTTCCTTTTTCCGTAATAATCCCCAGCAATTTTGACTTGTCAATCTGCATCGTTTCAGTCGGCCCCAAATCTTCTGCTACTATAATTCTCGCTTCTTCCAATATCAAACCGGACTCCTTTTGTCCAGAAAGTTTGCAAATAATCCGCTGTCCTACCTCTCGGATATCGCTAGCTCGCTGACTCAAATATTCGTCTTGCAATTCACTAAGTCTTTGTGCATAAGATTCTATCGCGTCGTGAACGGCTTGTTCAGCACAAATAGACAACTTGGATATTTGTGCCATAATCATATCCAATAAAGAAGGATCATCCATCAGCATCATATGCACTTCGAATATTGCTGCTTCCGCAGCCGGCAACTCTTGACATGCTTTTTCATAAATATCTTCTAAATCATTCTTTGCCTCTCGAATAGCGCTTGACAGCCTATTAATTTCATCATTCATTTGGTCGGAGGATATTGTTGCCTGTTTTGCTTCCACTTGTTTTAAGAAACAATATGTCTTCCCCAAAACAATGCCTGGCGATGCTGAGATACCTTGCAGCACTCGATTGTTATCAATCATTACTGATCCTCCAAATTAAAAGTTTGGCTTTTCTGGAAAAAGGGTTAATACTTCAATAATACTATCTGCGTTCATTTCTGTCCTCCCTTTTATAATTTTTATTTTTATCGGGAAAACTTCCAGATTAAAAAAAGCCCCTTTAGTGAACAGTTGTATGTTTTAACCATACGTCCTATCACTAAAAGGGCTTTTGCGCATAGAAGGACATACCCATCAGTACGCAAAACTTCAATTCATCAGTCAACTAAGCTCACAGTTGAAGGATTATATGTTGAACAAAAGTTCACCGTAAGTAGGCATCGGCCATACTTTAGCATCCACCAATGTCTCAAGAGCATCCGCTGTTTCTCTTAATGCAGCCATTTTTTCAAACACATCAAATCTGTACAGGGCTGCTTGTTCATAAGTATCGCCGTGTGCGTTTGCAGCTTTGGCATTTGCTTCTTCCAGACCTGCAATGTTTTTCTTTAATGCTGCAGCCAAGGAGGAGACCTCTGTCAGTAATTCGGTTTGCGCCGATAAATCAGCAACCACACCGGTAGCTTTAATTGTATTAATGGAAGCAGCTACATCAGTTGCAAACTTAATCACAGCAGGTAAAATTTGTCTCTTCGCCATTTCAATCATGGTCAGAGCTTCTATATTAATTACTTTAATATAGTTTTCGAGGGAGATCTCATAACGGGATTCCATTTCGACTTTGCTCAGCACTCCATGTTTTTCCATTACTGCAATATTTTTCGGAGCGATCAACGCTTTAGAAGCTTCAATGGTAGTTCTGATGTTGGCAAGACCGCGTTTTTCCGCTTCTACTACCCACTCATCGGAATAACCATTTCCGTTAAATACGATTTTCTTGTGATTCGTTGCATACTCAGTGAGAATTGCTTGAATTTCAGCATCCACATCCGCAGCCTTTTCCAATCTGCCGGCAATTTCTTCGAGAACTTCCGCAACAATCGTATTCAGAATAAAGTTAGGTCCTGCAATGGATCCAGAAGATGGAACCATTCTGAATTCAAATTTATTACCGGTGAAAGCAAACGGGGAAGTTCTGTTTCTATCAGTGGCATCTTTCGGCAGCGCCGGAAGCGTGGTAACACCGATTTCCATATGACCACCCGCTATCGAAGTGGTTGCTGCGCCATTTGCAAGTTGTTCGAAGATATCTTGCAGTTGATCGCCCAAGAAAATGGAAATAATAGCAGGAGGAGCTTCATTGGCACCAAGGCGATGATCGTTACCTGCATTAGCAGCGGATACCCGCAACAAATCAGCGTACTCATCAACGGCTTTGATAACAGCGCACAAGAACACGAGGAACTGTACGTTGTCATGAGGATTATGACCTGGATCCAAAAGATTCATGCCGTCGTCCGTTCCCATAGACCAGTTGTTGTGCTTGCCGGAACCATTAATCCCTGCAAACGGTTTCTCGTGGAGCAGGCATACAAGATCATGACGCAAAGCAACTTTTTTCATGATATCCATGGTAAGTTGGTTATGGTCGGTAGCAATGTTGGTAGTGCTGAAGATTGGAGCCAATTCGTGTTGCGCAGGCGCAACTTCGTTGTGCTTCGTTTTCGCCGCAACACCAAGCTTCCAGAGCTCTTCGTCCAATTCTTTCATGTAAGCGGAAATTCTTTCTTTGATCGAACCAAAGTAATGATCTTCCAATTCCTGCCCCTTCGGAGCCATCGCGCCAAAAAGCGTTCTGCCCGTATAGATCAAGTCTTTTCTTTGATCAAACAAATTTTTATCAATCAAGAAATACTCTTGTTCTGGTCCCACAGTCGTTATAACTTTAGTGGAAGTGGTGTTGCCCATAGCTTTTAATACGCGTAAGGCTTGCTTGGAAAGCGCTTCCATTGAACGCAGCAGCGGGGTTTTCTTATCCAAAGCTTCGCCGGTGAAAGAACAGAAAGCGGTAGGAATGCATAAGGAATCATCTTTTACAAAAGCTGGTGATGTGC
>CAYUNV010000037.1:18625-20025 GCA_964446265.1 uncultured Negativicutes bacterium
GCTCTCAGACCACCGGACGGGAACGAAGACGCATCAGGCTCGCCTTTGATCAGCTCTTTGCCAGAGAATTCCAGAATAGCTTTACCATCATCAGTAGGAGCGATAAATGCATCATGTTTCTCTGCGGTGATCCCTGTCATCGGTTGGAACCAGTGGGTAAAATGCGTTGCCCCTTTTTCGATTGCCCAATCTTTCATAGCTGTTGCTACTACGTCCGCAACAGCCGGATCTAAAGAAAGACCCTGGTCAATTGTCTTCTTTAAAGCTTTGTAAGTAGCTTTAGGAAGACGTTCCCTCATTACTGCATCATTAAATACATTTGATCCAAAAATACTCATTAAACAGGCCTCCTTGAAAATTTTTCTTTTTTAACAAAATATAATGGTTGTATCCAGGAATTAGAATTTTTCACCAAGCTGAGCCAGTTGGCAAAATCCTAATAGCGGCAAAAGTGAATTTCTTATAAATTACCGCCGGAAATAAAATAGACTCCCCCCTGTTACACAGGTGAGGAGTCGCCATTGACTCAAATCTTGCTTTTCACACGATTTATTATAACATAAAAAATCTATTTGTACAGATGGAACATTACTATTTTTTATTTTTCTCCCAAAGTCGAAATTGCACGAAAACTTCTCGTATTCATAGCATGTGTTTTCAAGGTTACATCAGAATATACGAAAGTAAAAATCTGGTTATCACGCAATCAAAATATTGCTATGGAATATAAAAAAAATCAAGTATTGAACATTTTTCAAAAAAACATTATAATGTTAGTGATAATAACTAACATGGAGGCCGTAAAATGCACGATGATGCAACAACAACTGCTGACAGGATCCTGTTCGCAGCAAGTGAATTATTCCAAGAAAAAGGCTTTCATTCGGTATCCATGAAGAATATCGCCCAAAGGGCTAATGTTAGTGAAATGACGGTATTCCGCCATTTTTCCTCTAAGAAACAAGTTTTAGAAGCCGTAATAAAAAAAATATCTTACATACCTACCTTGCTAGAGGTATTTGAAAGCAAAATTTGCTGGGAACTAGAAGCCGACTTGCTATTAATCAGCAAAACCTACCATAAGATCATGACAGATAACCAGTTAGCCTTTTTAATCTCCTTGCGCGAAGAAAAAACAATTCCTGAAATCAGTGAATTTGTACGCCAAGGCCCGCCACAATTTAAGTCGTTTTTAGAAAATTATTTTTTCCAGATGCAGGCAAAAAAAAGAATTGCTGAAAACAATTGCAACGCATTGGCATTGGCTTTTATGGCAATTAATTTTGGTTATTTCTTCTTTAAGGCAAGTAAACACGACATTGGTAGTATTTCTGATGAACAATATCTTGAAACAGCCATCCACTTATTTGCCAAAGGCATAATTTAAATTACTTATACTA
>CAYUNV010000038.1:0-19605 GCA_964446265.1 uncultured Negativicutes bacterium
GAAACAACAAGTCGTTCGGCGCCTGGTAGGCGGCGTTGACGGCTTGTTAAAAGCTAACAAGTTATCTGTTCATAAAGGAAAAGGTGTTTTGGTGGATACCCATACCGTGGAAATCCAGGGTGCGGAGATAGAAAAAATTAACGGCGATGTGATTCTGGTGGCTACCGGTTCCGAACCGGTGAAACTGAATTTCCCCGGCGCGGATTTGCCCGCTGTCATTGACAGTACGGCTGCCCTTAGCCTGGATAAAGTGCCGAAATCGATGGTGATCGTTGGCGGCGGCGTTATTGGGGTTGAATTTGCCGCCATGTTCAGCGCATTTGGCGCCCAGGTAACCGTTGTCGAAATGCTGCCGCAAATTTTGCCGCCGATTGATGGTGAAATTGCCGGTTTGGTCCGCAAGGAACTTGCGCAACAAGGGGTGCAATTCTTTACGGAAGCTCAGTTAACAGAGGTTGTTACCCTGGGTGATGAATTGTGCGCCAAGGTGGTTATTAATGGTGTTGTGCAGCAGTTGCCGGGAGAAGTCGTTCTTGTCGCTGTCGGCCGGCGAGCCCGGACGGACGGCATTGGCTTAGATACGGTCGGTATTGCGACTGAACGGGGTAAAATCAAAGTTGATGCGAATTTCATGACGAATGTGCCGGGGATTTATGCGGTAGGAGATTGCAATGGCATTATGATGCTGGCGCATGCGGCGTCGGCCCAGGGAATTGCCGCCGTTGAACATGCTTTGGGCCACGAGGCTGCTTACGCAGCCAATATCGTCCCGTCCTGCATCTATATCCAGCCAGAAGTCGGTGGTGTCGGGCTGACGGAAGAACAAGTCAAGGCTGCCGGAATAAGTTATCATGTGGGCCGGTTTCCTCTGGCCGGGAACGGGAAAGCGATGATTGAATGCGGCGGAACCGGAATGATTAAAATCATTGCCGGTGCCCAATACGGCGAAATTCTCGGTGTTCACATGTTTGGGCCGCGGGCGACCGATATGATTGGCGAGGCGGCACTGGCCATTCGGATGGAAGCCACTGTTCATGAGCTTATCAGTACGATCCATGCACATCCGACTGTTAGTGAAGCAATTGGTGAAGCGGCGTTGGCCGTGACGGGCCAGGCGATTCACTGGCCGCCCGGATTGAAATTAGGTTGACAAGATGCTGTCTTATGCGGTAAAATAAATGTTAATTCTGAAAATAGCGAGATGGCGGTTAGCGGGAAAATCCTTTGACCGGCATGGCAGAGACAGGCTGTTACCGCGGTACAATTTAATACAGACTCTTATCCAGAGTGGTCGAGGGACTGGCCCGATGACACCCGGCAACCGGCTTAACCGCAAGGTGCTAAATCCAGCAGGATAAAACCTGGCAGATGAGAGGCAGCGAAACGCAAGTTGAGCCCCTTTCATTTTCTGAGAGGGGCTTTTTGTTTCTACCAGCAAATAAGCTTATTCGCAACAGACTAGACTACAGCTAGACTACAACACAGGGGGAATGAACATGCCAATAAAAATACCAAATCAATTGCCGGCCACCAGCATTTTGGAAAATGAAAATATTTTTGTTATGTATGAAAACCGAGCTTATGAGCAGGATATCCGTCCGCTAAAAATATTGCTGTTAAACCTAATGCCGACCAAAATTGCTACCGAAACGCAATTGTTACGGTTATTAGGAAATTCGCCGTTGCAGGTAGATGTTGATTTTATTTACACCGCCAGTTATGAACCGAAAAATGTTTCGCAAGAACACTTGATTAAATTTTACGAGACCTTTGACGATGTGAAAGACCGTAGTTATGACGGTTTCATCATAACCGGCGCGCCAGTGGAACAAATGCCGTTTGAAGAAGTTGCCTATTGGGATGAATTATGTAAAATCATGGAATGGGGAAAAAAACACGCCTATTCGACTCTGCATATTTGTTGGGGCGCGCAAGCGGCGTTGTACTATCACTATGGCATTCCTAAATATGACCTGCCGCAAAAAATGTTTGGTGTTTTTCCTCATACGATTAATGTGGAACACGAAAAATTATTCCGCGGGTTCGATGATATTTTTTACGTTCCGCACTCCCGGCATACGACCGTAATCCGTGAAGATATTGAAAAAATCGAGCGGTTGACTATTTTGTCTGAATCAGAAAGTGCCGGAGTGTATGCGGTGGCCAATACCAAGCGCAGGCAGTTTTATATTATGGGCCATTCCGAATATGACCCCCTCACGCTCAAAGGGGAATATGACCGGGATATTGCGGCTGGATTGCCGATCAATGTGCCGAATAACTATTATCCGAATGATGATCCGTCCCGCCTGCCGATTGTGCGCTGGCGCAGTGCGGCGAATTTGTTGTTTTCCAACTGGCTGAACTATTATGTATACCAGGAAACGCCGTTTGACCTTGCGAGTTTGGAAAGTAAATTGGATAACGGATAAGCCATTGTGTCCATCCGGGGACCGCGGTGGATGTGAAGTGAAGGATGCTGGCATTGGTTTACTGGAAATAAAAAAGTTTAGCCATATTAAATTTTATCTTGACAGCAATGCGGATCCGGGGCTATAATTCATACCAACAAGATAACCATTTATGGCGACGAAGCCTTGGGATTATTCCCAAGGCTTTTCTGTATTTTTACGGCAAAGAGGCCTATGCATACTATGTATGTATAGGTCTCTTGATTTTCGGTAATCAGGCTGGAAGAGCCTAGTTATAATAAAAATTTGTCAAACAGAAAGAGGGATCAAGATGAAAAAAATGCAAAGAATCGTCGGAGTACTCATGCTTATTGTGATGACAGCGTTCCTTGTTGCCGGCTGTGGCCAGTCGTCATCATCACAGAGCCCGGCAAAAAGCCAGAGCCGTATTGACGAGGTCAAGAAAAATGGAAAGCTCGTATTGGCTACCGGCAATTATCGCCCCTTTGAATATCATGATGAACAGACCAATAAAATTGTGGGCTATGATATTGACGTTGCCGAAGCGATTGCTAAGAAAATCGGTGTGCCGTTGGAAGTGAAGGAAATGCAATTTACCAGCTTAATTCCGACCTTGCAAAACGGACAAGCGGATTTTGTGATCGCTGCGATGTACATTACGGATCAGCGAAAAGAAGTGGTTGATTTTGCCGAACCGTATATGGACACAGGGATGGTGTTGGTTGTGAAAGCGGATGACAATTCGGTGAAAAGTCCCAGCGATCTCAATGGCAAGGTCGTTGGCGTCAAGACTGGTGCAACCAGTGAAAAAGTAGCGCAAGATTTCAAAGACAAAGGGGTTAATATCACCATCAAAAGTTACAAGGAAACGGTTGATTATCTGCTGGATTTGGAAAATGGCCGAATTGATGTAGCGATCAATGACTTGCTGAACCAGCTGGAATATAATAAGACGCATCCGACTGTCAAAGTTGTCGGAGATCCTTTCACGAAAGCTTCGCTGGGCATTGCAGTGAAGAAAGGCGATAAAGAGCTGGTGGACCTCGTGAATGGTGTGTTAAAAGAAATGAAACAAAATGGTGAAGCTGATAAGCTGTATAAAAAATGGCTGACTAACGGTAATTAACGCCTATAAACGCATAGGAAGGTAACGGATGCTATGAACTTAGATTACTCTATCATATTGAACAAAATTCCTATTTTACTTGAAGGTTGTTTGGTCACGTTAGAAATTTCTCTATACTCTTTGTTATTGGGAATGGTATTCGGCATAGCGGGTTCGCTGTGCCGGATCTCTTCCAATCCATTTCTTTCTAAATTGGCATTTTTCTATGTTTGGATCATTCGCGGAACACCGGTTATGGTACAGTTGTTTATTTTGTATTTTGGATTGCCGCAGCTAGGGTTAAAATTATCAAGCATGACCGCCGGAGTGTTAGGATTAGCCATTAACACCGGTGCTTATATTACTGAAATTATACGCGCCGGTATTCAGGCGGTTGATAAAGGTCAATTGGAAGCGGCGCTGTCAGTGGGGATGAATTCTCGCCAGGCGATGACCAGGATTGTTGGTCCGCAAGCGATCAAAATCTGTATTCCGCCATTAGTCAACCAGTTTATTATGACTCTGAAAAATTCTTCAATCGCGTCTTTGGTGACCATAACCGAATTATTTCGGACAGGGGAACAAATTATTTATACAACCTTCCGGAGTTTTGAAGTGTACACGGTAATTGCTGTATTGTATCTGATGATGAATTCGATCTTTATGGTGATTGCGGATAAATTGGAAAGAAGGACGGCAAGACAATGAGCCATATTATTGAGATGCATAATATTTGCAAATCGTTCGGCGATGTTCATGTGTTAAAGGACTTTACTATGAACGTTCGGGATCGTGAAAAAGTGGTCATCATCGGACCAAGTGGATCAGGGAAAAGCACAGTGCTTCGCTGCATCAACAAGCTGGAGCCTGTCCAGGCAGGCAGCATTTTATTTGAAGGTAAGGAAATAACGGCACAAACAAACCTGAGCGCATTGCGGATGCAAATCGGCATGGTTTTTCAACGTTTTAATTTATTTCCACATAAGACGGTGTTGGAGAACATTACCGAAGCCCCGACGGTGGTAAAAGGGTTGAACGGGATAGAAGCGAAAAAGAATGCGTTACAGCTATTAGAACGGGTTGGCCTTGCTGATAAATCATCCAATTATCCGAAAGAATTATCCGGCGGCCAGCAACAACGGGTAGCGATCGCCAGAGCGCTGGCTATGAATCCGAAGATTATGTTATTTGACGAACCAACGTCAGCTTTAGATCCGGAGTTGGTAGGCGAAGTTTTACTGGTTATGAAGGCATTGGCAACTGAAGGAATGACGATGGTAGTTGTTACGCATGAGATGGGATTTGCCCGTGAGGTTGCCGACCGGGTTATATTTATGGATCAGGGGATAATTGTGGAAGAAGGGACACCGCAGCAAATTTTTGAAGATCCCCGCCAAGAGCGCACCAAGATCTTTCTCAGGCGCATCCGCTACTAAGCAGGGAAGGTACAGCGTCGTTCGAAAAACGGAATACCGTTAAGTTTTGGATCAAAGGAGACCATCTATGCTTGGTATTAAAATTCGTGCGAAACGGCAGGAACAAAAGCTCACCATGAAAGAACTGGCGGAGCGGGTCGGGTTGACAGCGGGTTTTTTAAGCCAGATTGAACGGGATATGGCGGAACCGTCGATTACGTCGTTGCGGAAAATAGCAAACGTTTTGAAGGTACCCATGTTCTACTTTTTAGAAGATGACCGACAGTACAATTTGATTGTCAGAAAAAAGGAACGCAAGGTATTGAAGTTAGGCAAAGGCGACGTGATTTTTGAACTGCTTTCGCCGAATCTCAACCGTACGATCGAAATGACGATCGGGCGCCTGCAACCGGGAGCTGTAACGTGTGATGAACCGCTTATGCATTATGGGGAAGAAAATTTGTTGGTCATGCACGGAGAAATGAAGATTCAAATCGGTGATGATTTTTATACCTTGCAGGAGGGAGACAGTATTTATTACGTTTCCAGCACGCCGCATAAGATATGGAATATTGGCCAAACTGAGTTGGTTTTTATATCGGCGATTACTCCGCCGGAATTTTAGACAAAACGGCTTGTGCTGCAGCGAAGAAAGCTCAGCACAAGCCGTTTTATCAGTCCATCAGAAAGTATAAATTATATCTGATGGACATAAGTTCAACTGACGGCTTGCATCGTCGCTATACAAGAGCGCAAGCCGGGTTTTCTCATTAGGATAGTAATTTGTAATTTATTGAGCGTAATAATTAATAAGGCAGCCGGATAAGATGATATCCCGATCCTCCGGCGAAAGATTCTCCAGTTTTAATTCCAGCGTAGTTTTACCTTTGCTGGTAATAAGAATTGCCTGGATTGTTGTCGCGCCGTCTTGTACGCTTTGCCGGATATCCGGCAGAAAAATCAAATCGTCGACGGTTAATTTTTCGAGATCGTCTTTAGCGATGGTAAACGGCAGCATGCCCCAATTGATGACATTGCTGCGGTACCGTTTGGTGGCGTACTCTACGGAAATGTTGGCATCGCCG
The DNA here is from genome assembly GCA_964446265.1 of uncultured Negativicutes bacterium. GTDB lineage: Bacteria > Bacillota > Negativicutes > CTSoil-072 > CTSoil-072 > CTSoil-072. Next base: position 6,038 of record CAYUNV010000038.1, read on the forward strand.
CCCAGCACGCGCTGGCAGGAAGCCGCCTGCTCGCGTGCCGATCCATCTCCTGGCTTTATGGCAACAATCACGCTGCCGAGACCGGTGTCCCGAATCGTTTGCGATAGTTGGCTGGCGGTAGTGATTCCTTTTTCAACTAATGGCATGAACGTTGGTTCTAATGCTGCGGAGGAACCATTCTCTATTACCGTTTTTTTTCGGAGCGTTTCTTGCTCTTGGATGGCTTTGGCTTTGCCGACATAGGCCGGGTCTTTGCGGGACAATGTAAATTCCGCCAGTTTGAAAGGATTAGACCGGTAGGACGAAGTTTCACCGGACGGAATTAATTCGTCGGTAGTGGTAACCGGGTCGTGGATCACGGAAGCAATTTTTAGCAGTAGGTTTTTCGGCAGGGGCCGTATGGTCGGCCAATTGGCAATGTTAGGGCCGAATTTCAGGTCTTCTGCCGGTTTGGCCTTGCCGAACCCTTGGTATACCCGGTTTTCATACACTTGTTTGTCAAAATGGTAATTAACCGGCGCTTCGGTGAAATCGATTTCTGTAGCCGCAGTCAACATACCGCCATTGATGGCGGTGGCAGCGATCGAGCGTGCGTCCATCAAGGCAACGGAAGCGATTTGCCCGGTAGCAGGGTTGGACCCTTCGCGATTTGGGAAATTGCGCGTCGCATGCCGGATACTCAACTGATGGTTGGCCGGGGTATCACCGGCGCCAAAACAAGGGCCGCAGAAAGCGGAGCGAATGACGGTGCCGGCGGTCATTAATTGTTGGATGGCATGGGTATTGATTAATTCGGAAAAAATTGGTTGGCTGGCCGGATATACGCTTAAGCCGAAATCACCATTGCCAATCGATTTACCGTCAATGATTTTAGCCATTGCCATGATGTTTTCGAAGGTTCCGCCGGAACAGCCAACAACAACGCCTTGATCGACTTTCAGCCGTTTGTTGACCAATTTATCGCGCAGCGTGAAGACCAGGTTCGGGTTTTCCAGTTGTTTTTGGCCCTCGATTTCCATTTCACGCAAAATTTCTTCGGCATTGGCATTTAACTCGGCAATTGGGTAAGCGTTGCTGGGATGGAACGGTAATGCGATCATCGGTACGACCCGGCTCAGGTCAACTTTTACCACGCTGTCATAATAAGCCGCATCAGCCGGCTCTAGTTTTTGGTAATCGCCAGGGCGGCCATGGATCTTGCAATATTGCTCTACCTGCTCATCGGTCCGCCAAATGGAGGACAAGCAGGTGGTTTCGGTGGTCATTACATCAATTCCGTTGCGGAAATCGACGGAAAGGTTGCTTACGCCGGGACCGACAAATTCCATGATTTTATTTTTCACGAAGCCGTTTTTAAAGACGGCGCCGATGATTGCCAGCGCCACGTCTTGAGGTCCAACGCCGTTAACCGGTTTTCCTTCCAAATAGATAGCGGTAATTTCCGGGTAGGCGATATCGTATGTACGTTTCAGCAGCTGTTTGGCAATTTCCGGTCCGCCTTCGCCAATCGCGATGGTTCCCAAGGCGCCATAGCGGGTGTGGCTGTCAGAGCCGAGGATCATCTTGCCGCAGCCGGCCATCATTTCGCGCATATATTGGTGGATGACCGCCTGGTGGGCGGGAACGAAAATTCCGCCGAATTTGCGGGCCGCCGACAAGCCGAAGACGTGGTCATCTTCGTTGATTGTCCCGCCTACGGCGCAAAGGCTGTTGTGGCAGTTTGTCAATACGTAGGGAACGGGAAATTCCTTTAACCCGCTGGCAATTGCGGTCTGGATGATCCCCACATACGTAATGTCATGCGATGTGAGGGCATCAAACCGTAATTTTAAATTGTCCGGGTCGCCCGAGTTGTTATGGGCTGACAAGATTCGGTTGGCGATTGTGCCAAGACGGGCCTCGGCTTGCGTAATTGTGTCTGTGGACAAAGGAGCAAGGTTTGCTGCTGCCAATCGGGCATTGACAGCGTCAATGCCGATTTTATCGGCGTCTTCCATAAGTAAGGAGCCTTTTAGCAGGAAGGTTCCTTTGTTTGATAGGGTGATCATATTGTATTCCTCCGTTTCACCAGAAATGGGAGTCTGTTGCTGTAGCAACAGACTCCTAACGATTCATATTGGTTTATTATTGCCGGGACGATTATTCGGCCGCTTTTTTATGATGGCGAACGTAGTCGTCGAACAGGTAAATCAGCTCTTTGTCGAATATAGTACGCTTCAAATTGACGGACAGCGCTCTGACTTCAGCCAAGATATGGGCAGTAGCCTCTTCGTCCAGCTCAATGCCAAATTCGCGGAATTTCTTGATGATGGCAGCGGAGCCGGAATGTTTGCCGATAACAATCTGCCGTTCCAGGCCAATTTCTTCTGGTTTGAACGCCTCATAAGTAGCAGGATTTTTTATGGCGCCGTCGGCATGGATGCCGGATTCATGGGCAAACATATTGGAACCGACAATGGATTTCCAAATCGGCAGGATCCGTCCGGATGCCCGGGATACGTACTCGCAAGCCTCTTTCAATTTGGAAGTGTTGTAAGGGATATCATCGTAATGGAACACATACTTGAGGGCCATGATAACTTCTTCTAACGCGGCATTGCCGGCCCGTTCGCCCAGCCCATTGACGGTCACGCCGATAAAGCGGGCTCCTGCCTGCATGCCGGACAGTGCGTTGGCCGTTGCCATGCCGAAGTCGTCATGCGTGTGCATTTCAATATCGATATCCACTTTGCTTCGCAACGATTGGATTTTATGAAAGGTCCGGATCGGCTCCAAGGTGCCGATCGTATCGCAGTACCGCAGGCGATCCGCGCCGGCTTGTTTTGCCGCCTGGGCAAATTGAACCAAAAATTCTTCATCGCTGCGGGAGGCATCCTCGGCATTGACGGAAATATACATGCCGTGGGATTTTGCATATTCGGTTGCCTTGACCATGCTTTCCAGGACTTTTTCCCGCGATGATTGCAATTTATACTTGATATGGATGTCCGATGTGGAAATGGAGATGGCTACCGCATCGACTCCGCAGTTGATGGATGCTTGGATATCCCGGATGTTCGCCCGGTTCCAGCCCATGATGCTGGATTTTAAACCCAATTTTGCGATTGCTTTGATGGAATCAGCCTCGTCGCCGCCCATGATCGGGATGCCGGCTTCGATTTGGTCGACGCCAATTTCATCCAGCAGTTTAGCGATATAGATTTTTTCGTTATTGGCAAACACGACGCCCGCCGTTTGTTCCCCATCGCGCAGAGTGGTATCAACGATATATAATTTTTTCCCCTCGGTCAGTTTGTTGCTGATAATTTTATTGGTTGTCATTGTTTTTCCTCCTTCATTCAATTGCAGAAACTTTTTATACGCCAAAAAATGGTTTGTGGTCAATTCAAAAGTAGAAACTTCGGTTCTGCCCGGTTTTTCGCAACAGCGGAAGTTGCCGGCTGCCAAAACATAAAAAAGCCTTAAACAGAAAATCGCGCACACGACCTTCCGCTGAGGCTTTTTTCCCCACGGTGTAATGCATCCCTGCACCTGTACCGCTTGGTTCAGACCAGCAAAGACGCTGCGGATCCCTAGGTACACTCGTTACTACTTGATCAATCATCATTTATAGAGGCTTTTTATGAAGATGTAGGAATTATTGGGGGGTATTGTTTCTGGCTTAATATTCAGCGAATAAACCCAGTTCGAATTCCTGCAATTGTAATTCTTCTTCTAATGCATCCAGGTCTAACTCGATTTCGACCGGTTCATCAATGCAGTGTATTAATGTATACATAAATGCAAGCCTCCTAAAATACATGTATTTTTAACGCATTGTATCATTAATTTGACAAAAAAGCAAGGGTTTTATAAAAAGTTGTAACATTTAGCTTATTTTAATTTGCATAATGTGTTCTCGCCAAGTTGTTTATGAGAAAAATAATTGTAAAATGGAGCAAAATAACAAAAAAACACATGTTTTTCTTTTGTTTTCAATATTTTTGCGCAGAATGCTAAAATAATCGCCTGAAACTTATTATCGACTGTCTTTTTTCTGTGGCTTGTGTTACTATTACGTTTGTAATAAAATAGAAGTAATATGATACTGTTATTGGGAGGTCTTTTTGTGTCTAAAGACATGGATTTTTCTTCCAGTGATACCTCCTTGCGCAACAAGGTATTTCAGCATATTAAATCGCAAATTATAAAAGGAGTCTATGCGCCGGGGGATACGATACTGGAAACGAAACTTGCTGACGACTTAGGCGTCAGCCGTACGCCTGTCCGGGAAGCAGTGTGGTTATTGGAAGTAGAAGGCTTGGTGGAGACTACATCCAAAAAAGGCGCGATTGTTGTCGGGATTTCGGCTAAGGATGTTGCAGATATTTTTGCAATACGCCAATTATTGGAAGGCTTAGCGGCGCGTTGGGCTGCTACGAAGCTAACGGATGCCGAAATTAAAGAATTGCAGAAAATCTGTGACCTCAGCGAGTTTTACGCACAAAAACGAGATATGGAGGAGCTTGCCAAATTGGATGACCGGTTTCACCAGTTGGTCTATGAAGCTTCCGGCAGCAAAATGCTGAATTTGACGTTGAAAAATTTGCATGAATATGTGCAGCCGGCCCGGTTGCACTCCATTAACATTGAGAACCGGTTTTCCGAATCGGTAACGGAACACCATACATTGCTGGAAGCATTCCGCAATAAAGACGCTGTCACGGCGGAAAAAGCAATGACCCACCATGTCAGCATGGCCTATGAAAATATTGTCAGCCATCCGGATGAGGAGTAAAGGGTTTTGTGAAATGAAAAACTTGTCAAGTGTCTTGACAGCTAATTGAATACATGGTTAAATGATGACCACGAAGCTATTTTTTGAAAATTGGGCAAACTTATCGAAAGATAAGGACGCAAAGCCATGGGTCTAATGATGCGCATGCATCCAGGATTGCCAGGCCGCTAAGAACCGTCGTGGTACTTATATAAGGCAGGCAGACGCTTGCCTTTTTTTTTCATACAACGGAAAAATGATGCAGAATGCTGCATGGTTCTGCTTTAGAATATAAGAATAAGCCTAAAGAAGGACGAATTTATTGGCAAGGGAGGGCAAAGCTGGTTTTGCTGCAAGCAGAATCAGGAAACAGATGAAACTTAATTTACAAGCAAAAATGATCTCTTACTTCTTATTAGTACTCATAATCGCTTCAGTCGGCTTTGCGGTGACGGTTTGGAAAGCTAGTGACGTCCAAGGACAGGTCAACACATTGAAAACCACGGATTTGCCAAGATTGGCTGCCAATAATGAAATTGCGTATAATGCTCTTGGTCAGTCGGCTAACGTAAGGGCGTATGTGATTTATGGCAATGAACAGTATTTGAATGAATACCGGCGCTTATCGCAAGCGAATAGCAAGCTGATTGATCAGTTGATTACCGATGCGCGGACCGATACGGCCAAGCAATTGGGCATAGAATTAAAAACTTTGGAAAATAAATATAATGAGATTATTGAGAAGAAATTTCTCCCCTTGGCGATGGCCGGAAAAAAAGAGGAAGCCCAGCTGGTTTTGGTGAATGAGGGTGCTCCGGTAGGCAAGGCCATTGGGGAAAAAACGGCAGAAATCAAAAAATATCGCAATTCAATCATCGATAAGGGAATGATTGAAATGGCAGAAAGTGCCGCTATGGTAAAAATGGCGGCCATTGGCGCAGCCGTGTTGGCGATTTTATTCGGCTTAGCTATTGCTTTTTTTTCCGCTCGCAGTATTTCGAAGCCGGTCGGTCAATTAGCGGAAGCATTACAGCAGGTTGCTGATGGCGATCTGACGAAGCAGGTGGCGATCCAGCGCGGGGATGAGATCGGGGTATTGGCGCAGTCGTTTAATTCGATGGTTGGGCAGTTGCAAAAATTAGTGAAGCAGATCACGTTCAATGCCGAACAATTGGCCGCGTCCAGCGAGGAATTTAAAGCCAGTGCGGAACAATAGGCGCAAGCGGTCAACCAGGTTGCGGCGTCGGTAACGGATATTGCCCATGGGGCTGAGCAGCAATTGAACGCCGTAGAGGAAACTTCAGCCGTTGTGGAACAGATGTCCGCCAGCATCCAGCAAGTTGCCGCCACTGCCAATGAGGTAGCGGCGCACTCGTTTAAAGCGGCGGAACAGGCGCAAACGGGCGATAAAGCGGTCACAAAAGCGGTCAGCCAAATGGAGCATATTGAACAGACCGTCAATCATTCGGCCCAGGTTGTCGTTAAACTAGGTGAACGTTCCAAAGAGATTGGCCAGATTGTCGATACCATATCCGGAATTGCCGGACAAACCAATTTATTGGCGTTGAACGCGGCAATCGAAGCGGCCAGGGCAGGCGAGCAAGGCCGCGGATTTGCCGTCGTCGCGGAAGAAGTCCGCAAACTGGCGGAACAGTCCCAGGAAGCGGCAAAGCAAATTGCCGGATTGATTGGAGAAATCCAGGGCGATACCGACAAAGCGGTTGTAGCCATGAAGGAAGGAACGCAGGAAGTAGCCATTGGAACGCAGGTGGTATCGGCGGCCGGTCAGGCGTTCCAGGAGATCGTTGGGTTGGTGACGCAAGTATCGGAACAGATCCGGGAAATTTCAGCCGCCATTCAGCAGATGGCCGGTGGCAGCCAACATATTGTAGCATCGGTAAAATCAATTGATGAACTGAGCAAAACGGCAGCCGGAGAAGCGCAAAATGTTTCGGCCGCAACAGAAGAGCAATCCGCGTCCATGGAAGAAATCGCTTCTTCCAGCCAAAGCTTGGCTAAGATGGCCCAGGAGCTTCAGACTGCCGTGGCCAAGTTTCGAGTCTAATATAAAGGCGGTGGTGCATTTTGGCTTCAGAGCAAATGGTTGTTTTCCGGTTAGCCAGGGAGGAATATGCGATCCCGATCGCGCAGGTCAAGGAGATTATCCGCTTTCAAAGTGCTACGAAACTGCCCAATATGCCGGGCTATATGGAAGGGATTATCAATCTTCGCGGCAAGGTGCTGCCAGTGATTGATTTGGCAGGGAAGTTTGTCTTGCAGACTGAGAAACGCCTGGAAAAACAAGCATTGATCGTGGAACTGGGCGGTAAGGAAATGGGGCTTGTGGTTGATTCGGTCACGGAAGTTTTGCGGATTGATGAAACGGCAATGGAGGCGGCAGGGACTATTGCCCAGACAAACCTATTTATCCGCTCCATTGGCAAGGTAGCGGACCGGTTATTAATTATTCTTGACCTGGATAAATTGTTCACGGCAGAAGAAACAGTAAACATTCAGGTAGCAGGATAAAAAACGGCTAGCAGAAGTGCCGGCGCATCATTGGTATGCGCCGGCACTTTCGTTAGCCTGAAAAATAGGAGGGAAAGTATATTCATTTCCTCATTTAAGTATTAATTTAATGCATTGTTTTTATAGAAGCGGATACCCCGTAAAGTTAATGTAGCTTCCAGGCCTTTGTTGGTCATCTGATAGACCCAAACGTCCGGCGCTACGGAAATCGCTCCTTGCAACGAACCGCCGGATACGCTGTCGGTTATGGCGGCAGTTGCTTGTCCGCCCCATTCCCAGCCTTGGTCGGTGAAATCAAAGAACGCTTTTTCGGTTCCAAAAACAAAGACCATCATGTATTGTTTGATGCCAAACCCGATTCCCACGGACCCTTCAAGCGTTTTCATAAAAATTTCGCCGCCGGTGCTGTTGATTACGGCTAATCCTTTGCCGCCGCCGCCGCCGAGAAGGCCTAAGTGAAAGTCGGAATTGTTGAATACGGCATAGCCGTAGGAATCCTGAACGGTCGATTGGGCGGAAGGATTGAAGTTATATAGCTTTTGCAGTGTTTCATTGCGCATTTTTCGTATGCCGTCCCGCTTTTCTTCGACGCTGGCGGCGCAGGCTGCTGATATCGTCATGGTGAACAATAACAAGAGAATTGTGAGTGTTTTTACCGTCATATTTAAACGCATATCTTTTCTCCTTGGTCTTATAGAAAGGACAGTTATTTTGGGTAAATATTGCTTTGCCCTCAGTTTACTATAGCTGGTATTTGGCGTCAAGAACCTACGCCGGATCTAAAAGTTTCCGTGGCAACTCCTACAGAACGCTTATAACTTTGTCTGTTATAACAGTTTAAACCACTGTAATCATATCATATTTAACGAATGTTTTTCTAGGTAAATGTGGTTCTTGTCCATGCCGCGTCAGGAAAAAAACGCAATTCGCCGGCAGGAAATTGTGCACCGCAGGGGCAATACTGTATAATAGTACTGCAAACAAGCGCATAACAAGATGAAAGTAAAATACAGATATAGGAAGGGATGAGGGATAATATGGCTTTATCTGGTAAAGCACTTGTCGCGCAAGGCGGCGGTCCGACAGCGGTCATTAACCAATCCATGGTAGGGATTGTGTTGGAGGCACGAAAATTTCCTGAAATCAGTAAAATTTATGGTGCATTGCATGGCGTGGAAGGTATTTTGAGTGAGGATTTTTTAGATCTGACCCAGGAAACAACGCATAATTTGGAGCAGGTGGCCTTGACTCCCGCTTCCGCATTGCTGTCCACCCGGGTGAAACCGGATGAAGAATATTGCCGAAAGATTTTCAAAGTGCTGCAGGCGCATGATATTCGCTACTTCTTCTACATTGGCGGGAATGATTCGGCGGATACGGTTCGTATTGTCAGTGAGGAAGCGAGGAAAGCCAATTATGCAATGCGGGCGATCCTTGTGCCCAAGACAATTGACAATGACCTGGTTCACAATGACCATACGCCGGGCTATGGGTCGGCTGCGCGCTTTATTGTGCAGGCATTTACCGGCATAAATTTGGATGTACGGTCGCTGAATGGGGTTTACCTGGGTATCGTCATGGGCCGGCACTCCGGTTTTTTGACGGCGGCATCTTCGATCGCTAAAAAGTATCCGGAGGATGGGCCGCATTTGATCTATTTGCCGGAAAGACCGTTTGTTATGGAAACATTTTTGCATAACATCAAAACCGTAAACGACAAAAACGGGTTCTGTATTGCCGCTATTTCCGAAGGGATTCAAGATGTGAATGGAGTGCCCGTGATTGCCAATCTTATGAAAAATGTAGAACGTGATCCGCATGGAAACATCTCGATGTCCGGTACCGGCGCCCTGGGCGATTTGCTGGCGGATACGATCAAAGAGAAGCTGGATATAAAACGGGTGCGTAGTGATACGTTTGGCTATTTGCAGCGTTCTTTCTTAGGCTGCGTGTCTGATGTGGACCAGGCGGAAGCGCGGGAGGTCGGAGAACGGGCAGTTCAACTTGCTGTTTGGAATGATGAGGACGGATCGGTCACCATCCAGCGCACCGGTTATTATTCGGTAGATTATAAATTAATGCCGCTGTCGGAAATTGCTGGCCAGACACAATGTGTTCCCGATGAATTTATCAATCCTGCGGGCAATTATGTGACAGACGCATTTAAATTTTACGTACGGCCGCTATTGGGTTCCGGTTTGCAGCCGATTGCCCGCCTGCGGGCGCCGCGGGTCCCGAAAACGATCAAGAAATAAGCATAGTTTTTCGCAGTATAAATCAGTGCGTCCGCCGAAGTTCGGCCGGCGCACTTTGCTTTTGGGCAGGAGCTTGGAATTTAGCGGCATTTGTGCTACTATGCGAGTAGATGGTATACCGTGTTAAGAGGGGAATGAGTCGATTGGTGAACCAATATACGCCGCAAGGCGTTTGTTCCAGCGGCATCACGTTCGAGGTTGTCGACGGGATGCTGCATAATGTTCGTTTTATTGACGGCTGCCCGGGAAATTTACTGGCGATCGGTAAATTATTGGAAGGGATGCGCGTGGATGAAGCGATGTTGCGGTTAAAAGGCATCCGGTGCGGCGACAAACCTACTTCGTGTGCGGATCAGTTGGCCGCCGCGCTGGAACAGTATCAAACGCGTAATGCCGGGAAATAGCGTTTGACGAGGAGATTAGGAAACAGAAACTATATGCAACGGAGTGGATTTGGCGATGAATATCTTTGATATTATCGGCCCGGTTATGATCGGGCCTTCCAGCTCGCACACCGCCGGTGCTGTCCGGCTGGGGAATATGGCCCGGAGTGTTTTGGGGGAACCAGTAAAAGAAGCGGTGATCGGCCTGCATGGGTCGTTTGCCCAGACGTACCGAGGACATGGCACGGATGTGGCGCTCGTTGCCGGCCTAATGGGCTGGCCGACGTACGACAACCGCATCCCGGAAGCCTTCGCCTATGCGCAGGCAGCCGGGTTGACGTTCCGGTTTGAAATGATCAATTTAGGGGATGCCGCCCATCCGAATTCAGCGCGGCTGCAATTGACCGGCAGTAATGGAGGGCAGGTAACTGTCACCGGCGCATCGATCGGCGGTGGGCGGATTATGATCACGGCGGTGGATGATTTTGCGATCGAGTTTCATGGTGAACTGATGACCCTGTTGATCCGGCACCAAGACCAGCCTGGAGCGATTGCGGCGGTGGCCAATATACTCTATGAACAAGGGGTCAATGTCGCAAAAATGGAAGTGTTTCGAACCGATAAAGGGGCCGCGGCGTTAATGATGCTGGAGATTGACCAAGCCATCAACGATGAAGTTGTCAAGTTGATCGCCGCTTGTCCGCCAATTAACAGCGTACGGAAGATTGTTCCGGTTCAATAAATGTGGTTTTCTAAACCTGTCGTGGTAAGGGGGAGAAGTATGGCGGAAAAATTGTCGTTGCAACGCTGGATCCGGCAAGCACAAACGGAACAGGTATCGTTATACGCGATTGGTTTGCGGCATCAGACGCAAATGATGGAAATTACAGCGGAAGAATTGTTGAGCAAGCTGTCGGCGGCGCTAAAAGTAATGGAGGAGTCTATCCAAACCGGCTTGCAGGGAAAACGTTCCAAAGGAGGTTTGGTGGGCGGCGATGCCTTGCGGTTGCAAAATCAGTTTCAGGCGCAGCCGGAGCAGAGCGTAACCGGACCGATTGTAAACCGGGCGGTCACGTTTGCCCTGGCCGTTGGTGAAGCAAATGCTTGTATGGGGCGGATTGTCGCCGCGCCAACTGCCGGTGCCAGCGGTGTTTTGCCAGGGGTATTATTTGCCTTGGCGGAAGCGAAGGGGTTTTCGCAGGAGGAACTGGTTGCTCCGCTATTGGTGGCCGGAATGATCGGCATGGTGATTGCGGAACGGGCTTCCTTGTCCGGCGCCAGCGGCGGCTGCCAGGCCGAGTGCGGATCAGCGGCGGCAATGGCAGCCGGTGCGATTGTCAGCTTACTGCATGGCAGTCCGGAACAAATTGGTGATGCGGCAGCGATTGCGCTGAAAAACATGTTGGGATTAGTCTGCGATCCGGTGGCTGGCTTGGTAGAGGTTCCTTGTGTAAAAAGAAATGCGGGCGCGGCAGCGCAAGCGCTTGTTGCGGCAGAAATGGCTCTTGCGGGCATAAAAAGTGTGATCCCGGTCGACGAAGTGATCGATGCGATGGGGGAGATTGGCCGCTGCATGCATTCTTCTTTGAAAGAAACTGCCCAAGGCGGATTGGCCGTGTCAACTACCGGATTGGCGAGGGCGTCGCAAATGGCCAGACGCTGCTCCAGTGAATAAAAGGTGGAAAAGCCCTTTTGTTAATGGCGATTGGGAGGGTTATGATGGATTTATTGAAAGCGAAAATTAGAGCGGAGGGAAAAGTAATCGACGACTCTTTGTTGAAGGTCGATTCGTTCCTGAACCATCAAATTGACCCGCAGCTTATGTGTAAGATCGGCGAAGAATTTGCGAAGCGGTTCCAAGGCGAAGCGGTTACCAAAATCCTGACGATCGAAGCTTCCGGCATAGCCGTCGCGGTAATGACCGGCTTAGCAATGAATGTGCCGGCGGTGTTTGCCAGAAAATAGAAGTCCATGGCCACCGGTGACGAGGGATATTGTACAAAGGTATATTCTTTTACCAAAAAAGAAATGTACGACGTGATTGTCGCGAAACAATTTCTTTCACCGGATGACAAAGTTCTGATTATCGATGATTTTTTAGCGAACGGCGAAGCCGCCTTGGGGTTGGCAAATATCGTGCTTCAAGCGGGCGCCAGCGTAGTGGGGATCGGCATTGTCATTGAAAAGTCGTTTCAGCCTGGGGCCGAAAAGCTGAAGCGGGCCGGATACCGCGTTGAATCATTGGCGCGGATCGCTTCGTTTTCTGGCGGGCAAGCCAATTTTCTCTAACCGGTTCAGAGATAGACCAAGTGGGGCAGGCTAAATCGCACGATCTAGCCTGCCCCACTTGGTTCGTAATGGCTCAATTATTTTATTGAATCTGTTTCAGAATGGCGCGAGCGGCCAGAAGGCCGCTCGCGCTGGCTTGCGCTAAGCCCCGGGTTACACCCGCGCCGTCGCCGACGGCAAATAATCTGGGGATTTCGGTTTCTAATTCGTTTGTCAATTTCATGCGGGAACTATAAAATTTCACTTCGACCCCGTATAGCAGCGTATCGTCGTTGGCCATGCCAGGAGCGATTTTGTTCAGGGCGTAAATCATTTCGATGATATTATCCAGGTGCCGGTTGGGCAGTACCAGGCTTAAGTCGCCGGGCGTGGCTTTTAACGTGGGTTTGGTAAAGCTTTTGGCCAGCCGGTGCTCGTTGGTGCGACGGCCTTTGATCAGATCGCCAAAGCGCTGGACAAGAACGCCGCCGCCCAGCATATTGGAAAACGATGCGATCCGTTTGCCGTATTGATGCGGCTCCTGAAACGGCTCCGTGAAATGATTGCTGACCAGCAAGGCGAAATTGGTATTTTTACTGTGCATTTTTTCGTCGCGGTAGCTGTGCCCGTTGACGGTAATGATGCCGTCCGTGTTTTCGGCTACGACATAGCCCTTGGGATTCATACAGAAGGTGCGTACCAGATCGCCGTACTGCTTCGTGCGATAGACCAATTTAGCTTCATACACTTCATCGGTAATATGCTGAAAAATTTCCGCCGGGATTTCTATCCGTACGCCCACGTCGACTTGGTTGTTTTGCAGGGCAAGCCCCAAGGTCGTGCATTGTTTGGCAAACCACTCTGAACCAGCCCGGCCGGGTGCGGCGATCAAATATTTGCATTGGATCGCCGCAGGGTCTTTGGCAATTTCCAACTGAAAGCCATCAGACTGGCGATGGATCGCTGACACCGGAGTGTTGAAACGCATGGTAATCTGTTCTTTCAGGTGTTCATACAGCTTCTCGAGAATTTTCAAGTTGTTTTCCGTTCCCAAATGGCGAACCCGGGCATCCAACAAGTGCAGGTCGCTGCTTAATGCCAAGCGGCTCAACTGGCTGTTGTGCGTACTGTACGATTCCCTGGGTGCGCCGAAGCCTAAGTTGATTTCATCGACATAGTCAATCAATGCAACCAATTCTTTGTCGGAAAGGTAGTCTTGCAGCCAGCCGCCAAACTGGGTTGTAAAATTATATTTTCCATCAGAAAAAGCGCCGGCGCCGCCAAAACCGCGCCTGATATCCCAGGGCTAGCAGTGGATGCAGGCAGTGGTCTTTCCTACGGCAAACGGGCACTAGCGGGAATCGATATCGTTACCTG
>CAYUNV010000039.1:0-4119 GCA_964446265.1 uncultured Negativicutes bacterium
ACTGTTATGACAAATTTTTCTCCGTCCATGGAGAGGATCATAGTAGCATCGCCATTCTCGCAGTAGTGCGGCAAGATTGCTGCAATCTGCTGCGGATACGACACGATTTGATGTTGCATGATGTCAGCTCCTTCTTGATTTTATGTCGATACGCACTATTTATGCTAACAAGGTTTTCCTTGGATTTCAAGCCCTTTTTTAGAAAAATATGAATAATAGGCGAAAGCGGAACCGATTCAGCGGCGGCTTTTCCTGCGGGTTTTCTAACCTGGTTGACAGGCGGCGGCAGGACATATAAAATTTATGCAGACGGAGTTTGTCAGTCCGGGGTTCGCTGCAACCGCCGGGCTTTTATAGCGACTTTGAGGTGGAGTATGGGTGTATTTCGGGTTGGGAATTTAACTAAAGCGTTTGGGACGCATACGGTGTTCGCCGATGTCAGCTTCGAGCTGCGCCGGGGCGAAAAGGTCGGTTTGATCGGCGCGAACGGCTGCGGCAAGACGACGCTGCTGCGCTGCATCATGGGCCGGGAGGCGGCGGATAGCGGATCGGTGACGCTGCCGATGGGGGAAACGGTGGGCTGGGTCGAGCAGGAAGGCGGGTTCGGCGATGGTACGCTGTACGAGGAACTGCTGGCCGGGTTTCGCGATGTGCTGGCGCATCAGGCGGACATGAACCGCCTGGAGAAAGCGATCGCCCAGGAAACAGAGGAAGAGGCGCTGGCCGGGCTGATGAAGTCGTATTCGGCGGCGGTGCAGCGGTTTGAGCATGGCGGCGGCTACGGCTATGAGGCGGCGATCCGGCGGGTGGCGTCGGGCCTGGGCTTTTCGGCTGAGGATATGGAGCGGCCGGTGGCGGATTTTTCCGGCGGACAGAAGACGCGGATCGGTTTGGCGCGGGCCTTGGTCCGTCAGCCGGACTTTTTGTTTTTGGATGAGCCGACCAACCATCTGGATATCGGGATGGTAGAATGGCTGGAGGATTTTTTGCGCGAGTATGCCGGCGGGGTGCTGGTGATTTCGCACGACCGTTATTTTCTCGACCAGGTGACGGAGCGGATCCTGGAACTGGAAAACGGCACGCTGACGGCCTATCGCGGCAACTATAGCCGCTATCTGGTCCAGAAGGAGGAACGGGTCGCCAGCCAGCAGGAGGCGTTTGATAAGCAACAGGAGTATATCGCCAAGACGGAGGCCTATATCGACCGTTTTCGGGCCGGGATCAAGTCGAAGCAGGCCCGCGGGCGGCAGTCGCAGCTGGACCGGCTGGCGCGGCTGAATGCGCCGGCGGAGAAACGGCAGTTCACGCTGGAATTGCCGATGCTGACGGACAGCGCGGAGCGGGTGGCGGAGCTGGACCGGGTGACGGCGGCTTACGGGGCCAAGGTGATTTTTGAAAATTTGTCGCTGCTGTTGCGGCGCGGCCAGGGCGTGGCCTTGGTGGGGCCGAACGGGGCCGGCAAGACGACGCTGCTGAAGCTGCTGACGGGCGAACTGGCGCCGACGAAAGGTTCGGTGAAATTGGGCAGCCGGGTGCGGCTGGGGTATTTTGCCCAGGAGCATGAAGGGCTGGACCCGGACAACCGGATGCTGGATGAGTTGATGAAGGAGTTTGGCTTCGGCGAGGAGCAGGCGCGCAATTACCTGGGGGCGATGCTGTTTCGCGGCGATGAGGTGTATAAGCTGATCGGCGAGTTGAGCGGCGGCGAAAAGGCGCGGCTGGCGCTGTTGAAGCTGATGTTGACTGGGGCGAATTTTCTCCTGTTGGATGAGCCGACGAACCACTTGGATATTCCCGGCAAGGAAGCGGTGGAAGAGGCGCTGGGCGAGTATCCGGGCACGTTTTTGACGGTGTCGCATGACCGCTATTTCCTCGACCGGGTGGCGGACCATGTGATGGAACTGGCCGACGGGAAACTGACGGTCTATGTCGGCAATTACAGCTACTACCGCGAAAAGAAGCTGGCTGCCAAAGCGGAAGCGGCGAAGGCCGAGGCGGAAGCCGCCCGGTTGGCCGAACTGGCGGCAGCGACAAAGGCGCGGCCGGGCGGCGGGAAGAGTGAGGCTGGAGTATCGGTGGGCATTACGGCTGGTGACGTGAGCGGCGGTCTTGGTAGTGCGGAAGGCGCGGAGACGGCGGAAACCGGTAAGGGCGGCAAGGCGACGAAACCGCGCAGCCGGGACCGGCAGGAAGGCGAGCGGCGGATGGCGGCGCTGGAACTGGAGATCCGCGAGTACGAGGGGCTGCTGTCGGTGCTGGAGAAGCGGCTGGCCGATCCGGCCAACCATGCGGATCCGGCGGCCAGCCAGGCGCTGGCCGATGAGTATGCGGAGATCAAGGCCTATTTGGATGCGCGGTATGAGGAATGGATGGAGAACAGCGGATAATTACCACCGCCTCACCGTTGTCACTTGACTTCGGCTTATGGTAATTATCCGCTTACGCGAGGGGAACGGGAAACAAATAGGCATAGTGAAATCGTACATTAAATAAATAGCCCGATTTATCCAACGCTGCGACGTTGATCTCATTACAGCCTGTAAGACTTCGTCAACAGGCTGTAGAATTCGAAATAAATTCGCTCTAAGGGTTCGTGCGGGCTATAACCCTTCGAACCCAAGGCTCATTCACACTTGACCTTCGCTTATGGATAAAATCGGGCTATTTTTATGGCAGGAGTTGATTGCCGATATGTCACTTGACTTCGGCTCATGGTAATTATCCGCTTCGGCGAGGGGACCGGGGAACGAAGAAGAAAAAGTATCATATTAAATACAATAGCAAGATCATATCCACCGCCTCGACTCTGCCGCTTAACCTCGGCTCATGGATATGATCTTGCTATTTTTATGGCAGGAGTTGATTGCCGATATGCCGCTTGACCTCGGATTATGGTAATTATCCGCTTCATAGTATTTCCCTTTTTCCCTTAAATTGACGAATGTCTTAGCGGGTAGTACAATTGTTGCTAGAGTGTTTCGTGTAAGTACTACAAAAGGGAAGGGGAGAAAATGATTTGGAAGTGTTGAAAAGTTGGAAAGTCCATGTGTTTGCTCTTGTGATTGTGATCATCTCTGAATTGATCGGTACGCGAAAAATCACATTAGGGCCGGGAGTGCTTTTGTTTTTGCCGATGCTGTACGCAATGATCATCGGCGGTATCGTCAGCTGGCCGAAGTTGAAACAGCTGAATATCACAGAAATGACGCAGTCGGGGGTTATTTTGAGCGTCATGAGTCTGATGCTGATGACAAAGTTGGGGGTAATTATCGGACCGTCGCTGGAGAAAATTATTGCCTCCGGGTTGGCGTTGTCGGTGCAGGAGTTGGGGCATTTTATCGGCACGGTGCTGCTCGGCTTGCCGCTGGCGTTGTTTTTGGGGTTAGGGCGCGAGACGATCGGGGCGACGTACTCGATTGACCGGGAGCCGAACCTGGCGATTATTGCGGAGAAGTATGGACTGGATTCGGCCGAAGGCCGGGGCGTTATGTCGGTCTATATTTGCGGAACGCTGTTTGGCGCGGTATGGCTGGGTTTGCTGGCCGGATATTTGGCGGCGTTGAAAATTTTTCATCCGTTTGCTTTGGCGATGGGGGCCGGGGTTGGGTCCGGCAGTATGATGGCGGCGTCGTCCGGGGCGATCAAAGCCGTGTTTCCTGAATACGCCAATGAAATTCTCATGTATGCCGGGGCGAGCAATCTGCTGACGACAATCATCGGCGTTTATTTCTGTCTCTTCGTTTCGCTGCCGGTAACGGAATTCCTGTATAAAAAATTATCGCCGATCATCGGCAAACGTCCTCCGGAGGAGGTGTCGTCCAAATGAAAATTGCCTGGCTGGATACTGTTATGATTTTTGTCGTTATGGGTATTATCTCTACGGCAGGCACGGCGGTGGGTTATCCGCATCCCTGGCAGCAGGCGGCTGCCGGTTATTTGATCATGATGGCCATTACGCTGGTGGGGATGGCGCTCGGTCGTTATCTGCCCGGCAAGCTGCCGATGGTTTTTTGGGTGTCGGTCGTTGCTGTGTTGTCGACTTCGCCGGTGTCTCCGTTTGCCAAAATGATCATCGCGTACACTGCCAAAATGGATTTTCTGGCGCTTTGTACGCCGATT
>CAYUNV010000039.1:4129-19327 GCA_964446265.1 uncultured Negativicutes bacterium
ACTGGCGGTGGGCAAAGATCTGAAAATGTTCCAGAAGATGTCCTGGCGGATTATTGTGGTGGCGCTGGCCGTGTACACGGGGACGTTTGTGTTCGCGACGCTGGTTGCGCAGATTATGCTGCATTTTGAGGGAATTATATAATTTACAACTATTGAAAAAGGCAATTATCCTTACCAAAACAACAAATCCGGCTGCAATTGAATTGCAGCCGGATTTGCTATACCAATTTAATTACATTAAAAAAACCAAAGGCTGTTCAAAAAGGTTAAGATGCTAGAAACGGCGAGGCTTGCGACGCGCGCGTACAAAATAGGTACGTCAGTTAGAAAACCCGTCTTGTGCAGAGCTGTGATAGCGAAAGCACAAGACGATGGTTGCACTTATGTCCAACAGATAAAATGACTATTATCTGTTGGACCGAGCAAATGAAGTTGTGACAACGCAGATTAGCCTTTTTCAACAGCCGAATAATTTATTTTATGCTGTCCATAAAGTCCAGATATTGTTGTTTGGTCATGATCGGCCGGTAGTTTTTCAACAGTTCTTCGGCGTCGGCGGCCTGGTCGGCCAACAGGTCGATGACGGTCATGGCCAGGCACTCGGCGTTGATGATGTAGGCCATTTCCGGGTCGGATACGCGGAAATCGCGGGTGTGGGCCACGCCGGTTACGCCGCCGACCCAGGGATGGATGATCGGCATGATATGGGACAGGTCGCCCATGTCGGTGCTGCCGGCATTATGGCCGAGCGGTTTGGTGGAGTTCGGACCCAGCACGGTTTCGGCGTTTTGCCGGAACAGTTCCGTCATCCGCTCATTGTTGACCAACGGCAGATAGCCGGGCAGGTCGGAAATTTCCACTTCGGCGCCGATTGACATGGCGCCGCCTTTCAGGGCCCGGTTGACTTTGAAGTTCGCGTCCATGATGGCTTCCACGGTTTTGCCGCGTACGTAGCTTTCCAGGCGGACTTCGGCCGGGATCACGTTCACCAGGTCGCCGCCTTTGGTGATGATGGGATGGAAGCGGACGTAGTCTTCGTCGCGGAAGGTCTCCCGCATGGCGTTGACGGCCATCAAGCCGAGCATGGCCGCGTTCAGGGCGTTGATCCCTTTGTCCGGCGCGCCGGCGGCGTGGGCTTCCCGGCCGGTGTAGCGGATCATTTTGCCGATGAAGCCGTTGCTGGTGCCGCCGACTCCCATGACCCGCCGCTCATCGCCGTCGGTGGATAGGTGAACCATCATGGCCATGTCGATGCCGTCAAAGGCGCCGCAGCGGATCAGTTCCTCTTTTCCGCCCAGGTAGCCGATTTTCCCTTCCTGGCGCAGTCGGTTGCGGTCTTCGATTTCGACGAATTCTTCGGCCGGTACGGCAAATAAGGTGACATCGCCGTCGAGCTGGTCCATGATTCCGGCGGCAGCCAGGCCGACGCCGCAGCCGAGCATGGCGGCGACCTGGGCATGATGGCCGCAGGCGTGGGCCGCGCCGGTTTCCGGATTGGCCATCGGGTGGTCAAAACAGGTTACGGCGTCCATTTCGCCGAGAATGGCAATGTTGCGGCGGCTGGACCGCCCTTTTAAGGTCCCTTTTACGCCGGTGATTGCATGGCCGGTCGTGAAGGGGATTTTGTATTGCTGAAAAAACTGCTGGATTTTGGCCGCGGTTTTTTGTTCCTTATAGCCGAGTTCCGGTTCTTGCAGGATGGATTCGGCGATGGCTGTTATGGCCGCGGCTTGTTCGCGGATCGCGGCGCGGACGCGGTCTTTTAGTTCCTGTTTGTTCATGAAATTGTCATCTCCTGTCATAGCATACATACCGTTTAAATTGGCAGTTGGCGCTGTGATTCCTGCTTGCTGCAGGAATTTTGTCCAATTCCCATTTCTGGGCTGGATGTTATAACGGATTTTTTCTGTTATTTGCATTGCTTCCTTTGCGCAAAAAGCAGGAATTAGAACGATTGTTCGCGAATATATAGGCATGATTTTCAGCAGAATTTTTGGAATTTTTGGCGGGATGCTCAGGCAGGAGTGGCGGGCGTGGAGAAGTTGACTGGATTGGTGGAAAACATTACATTCCAGGCGGAACAGGGCGGCTTCGTGGTGTTTCGTCTGAAGCTGCCGGGGGAGGGCGGAACGGTGCCGGTGGTGGGGAATGTCTCCGCGCCGTTTATTGGCGACCAGTTGGATATGGATGGCGAATGGGTGGAGCATGCGCGGTTTGGCCGGCAGTTCCGGGTGGCTTCCTATCAGCGGGTTGCGCCGACCACGACCGCTGGGATTGAACGGTTTCTGGCCTCCGGCGCGGTGAAGGGGATCGGCCCGTCCATGGCCGCCCGCCTGGTGGAGCATTTCGGCGCGCAGACGCTGGAGGTGCTGGACATCTATCCGCACCGGCTGGTGGAGGTGTCGGGGATCGGCACGAAAAAGGCGGAGATGATCCGTCAGTCGTACGCGGAACTGGCCGAGATGCGGGAAGTGCTGCTGTACTTGGAGATGCACGGCGTGACGGGCGCTTACGCGGCCAAGATTTTCGCCCAATA
Organism: uncultured Negativicutes bacterium; assembly: GCA_964446265.1. GTDB lineage: Bacteria > Bacillota > Negativicutes > CTSoil-072 > CTSoil-072 > CTSoil-072. The sequence continues at coordinate 6,666 of CAYUNV010000039.1, forward strand.
CGGTTCGGCGTCGGTGGATGTGCTGAAGGAGAACCCTTACCAGTTGGCGGCTGACGTGGATGGGATCGGTTTCCGCACGGCGGATCAGATTGCGATGTCGCTGGGCATGGCGGAGGATTGTGGGGCGCGCTTGGCGGCCGGCATCCAGTACGCGCTGCTGCAGATTTCCCTGAACGGGCATACTTGCGTGCCGGAAGATTTGCTGGTGCAGGAAACGGCCAAGCTGCTGCGGGTGGAGCGGCTGGCGGTCGCGGAGGTATTGCAGCGGCTGATCCGCGAGGATCAGTTGTATACGGAAGACTATCACGGGATGGTATTGATTTACCCCCGTTACTTATATTATGCGGAAAAACGGGCGGCGGAGCGGCTGCTGCAATTGCAGCAGAAGGCCCGGCCGACGGCGCAGGGCGATCATGAAGCGACAGTGGCGGAGTGGGAGGCCCATTCCGGGATCCGGTTGGCGGCGGCCCAGCATGAAGCGCTGGTATCGGCGCTGAAATATGGAGTATTGGTTTTGACCGGCGGCCCCGGTACCGGGAAAACGACGGTGGTTAAAGGAATTCTCGGCGTGCTGCAGGAACAGCGGTTTGTGATCAAGCTGGCGGCGCCGACCGGCCGGGCGGCCAAGCGGCTCAGCGAAGCGTCGGGCTGCGAGGCGGTGACGGTTCACCGCTTGCTCGAATCGACGGGCGGCGTGGAAGGGGCTCCGCTGTTTATGCGGACGGCGGAAAACCCGTTGGAGGCCGATGTGGTGATCATCGACGAGGCGTCGATGCTGGATATTTCGCTGACCAGTTATTTGCTGCAGGCGGTACCGGACGGCTGTCGGGTGATTTTCGTCGGCGATGTGGACCAACTGCCGGCGGTAGGGCCGGGGTCGGTGCTGAAGGATATTATCCGTTCCGAGGTGACGCCTGTGGTCCGTTTGACGGAGGTGTTCCGGCAAAGCGGGGAGAGCCCGATCATTTTAAACGCCCACCGTATCAATCGCGGGCTGATGCCGGACGTTTCCTCGAGTTTGGATTTTCAATTTTATCCGCTGGCCGACAGCGCCGATGTGGCCCGCAAGATTGTTGAGCTGTGCAGCGATGAATTGCCGGCGACCGGCTACGGCGGCTGGGGTGAGGTGCAGGTGTTGTCGCCGATGCACCGTCTGGACTGCGGCGTGGAAAACTTGAACCGGATTTTGCAGGCGGCGATGAACCCGCCGGATGATTACCAGGAGTCGGTGAGCGGGATCAACCAGGAATTCTGGCCCGGCGATAAGGTGATGCAGATCCGCAATAATTATGAGAAAAATGTGTTTAACGGCGATATTGGATTTATTGTGAACATTGAATCGGGTCGCGTGACGGTCCGGTACCCCGACCAGGATGTGGTGTATGAGCGGCGGGATATCGACCAGTTGCGTCTGGCGTATGCGATGAGCGTGCACAAAAGCCAGGGCAGCGAATACCCGGTGGTGGTGATGCCGTTGGTGCCCGGCCACCGGATGATGCTGCAGCGGAATTTATTGTATACGGCCGTGACCCGGGCCAAGGAACGGGTGATTTTGCTGGGGACGAAGGCGGCTTTGCAGACGGCATTGGATAATGACCGGACCCGGCGCCGTTATTCGCTGCTGGCCGAACGATTACGCGGGGAGGGACTATTATGTTGAAGCCCATGGAAAGTTTATGGACGACAATGTTGGATTTACTCTATCCCCCAAAATGCCCGGGTTGCGAGGCGTCCGTGGCGCACCATGGCGATTGGTGCGGAGGTTGCCGGCAGGAGGCGCTGGCGCCGCGGCTGCTATACGGGCAGGCGCATCATTTGCGCTATTTGACGGAATGCTATGTGGTTTGCCATTACCAAGGCGGCTTGAAACGGGTTCTGCATGACATGAAATTCCGCGGGGTGAAACGGTATGCGCTGCCGTTGCAGCAGTTGCTGCAGGAAGGGACGGTCGGGCCCCGACCGTTTCCGCTGTCGTTTATTCCCGACCTTGTGCTGCCGGTTCCGCTGCATCCGGAACGCTGGGATGTGCGCGGCTTTGACCAGACGGAACTGATTTTCCACCCCTGGATCATGGGCCGGAACTGGCCGTGGGCGGATGATGTGCTGGTACGGGAGAAAAATACGACGGCGCAATGGCGGCTGCCGCTGATGGAACGGCGGGAAAATATAAAGGACGCGTTTCGTATCACGCGTCCGGAATTGATTGCAGGAAAACAGATTTTGTTGGTGGATGATATTTTTACCAGTGGTTTGACCATGGATGAGTGCGCAAAAGTATTGCGTGAGGCCGGCGCATCAGACGTCCGCGGTATGGCGTTGGCCAGCGGGTCGCCGTAATGAGGCGTAATAGACAGACGACGCAGACATAGCAGCAGCCAACCATAATCGTCAGCCGGCAAGATCAGCCCAATGCGTCAATAAAGGCCCGGACCACGTTGGTGTCGAAGGCGGTACCGGCGTCGTTCAGCAAGGCGCGGATGGCTGCATCCTTCGTTTTGGTCCAGTTTTGCGTGCAGGGGTTGATGCTGCTGTCGTAATGGTCGGTTACCGCAATGATGCGGGCGCCGAGCGGGATATTCACGCCTTTGAGGCGTTTTGGATAGCCTTTGCCGTCCACCCGTTCGTGGTGGTAGCGGATATAAGGAATGATTTCCTGGAACGCCGGAATGTTTTCCAGCATATAACTGCCGGCATTGCAGTGGTTTTTGTAAACAGATATTTCCCGGGTCGACAGGTAAGGAAGTTTGGCTAAAACTGCATTGGGTACGGTAAGTTTGCCGATATCGTGCAGCAGGGCGGCCACGCGGATCCGTTCGATCTCTTCGCGCGGCAGACGCATTTTAGCGGCGACGCTTACGGCATAGTTAGCTACTTGATGGCTGTGCTGATGTAGTTTCGGGCTTTTGAGTTCCAGCAAATCCATGAAGTGGGCAATTATTTTTTTGAGAACTTCCTTATTGACGGGGGTTGTTTCCGTACCTTGCAATAGTGTTAGCATATACACGAAAAACTGCCTTTCCTCATATAGTGAAGTAATATATACTTAGGCAAAAGTAAGTATAATCCTGCTTGCTTTTTTAAAAAAACACGATTGTTTGAGAAATCTGACAAAATATTTTTTCGATAAAATGGCTGTTCGATGACGAAAAAATTCAGAAAATACAGCCTGTTTGTTAAACCGTTCAATTGCGGTAAAAGCAATTATACTGCACTTGGGGCGGGGAATGCAATGGTAATTTCTGCTGATTTCCGCAGGTTTTGCGGTTGGATTGCGGTTATAAGGTAGCATTTATTTGAAACTTATTTTATCATATGTATAAGGAAGACTGTTTATAAAAGGAGTGTTTATTGATGGGAATTGCAAATTGTCCGGAATGCGGAAAAATATACATGGAGAACCCGGCGAAAATGTGCCCGGCCTGTTATGCGGCGTTTGAAGAGGCCGAAACGAAGGTTGCCGAATATTTGCGCAAGAAACGCAAGGCGTCGCTGGAGGAAATCCACAAGGGAACCGGGGTGGCCCAAAAGGTGATTTTGCGGATGGTGCGGCAAAACCGGCTGCTGAGTGACTTTCAAATCGAATACCCGTGTGAGACCTGCGGCGCACCAATTTTCGAGGGACGGTTGTGCGAGGCTTGCGCCCGCAATGTGATGGGGCAGTTGAAGAAAGAAGGACCAACGCCGGTTGGGGAAAAGAAACCGGTAGATTCCAAAAATCAAAAAATGTATATCGGCGAACGTTTTCAGCGTTAATGGATATTCCGGCAATAAAATTTTAGCGGTTTCGATAATAGGTGTTTATCTGCTTCAATAAGGCACATGTTTTCGTGGCGGACTTTTTTGTGCTGCGCTGGAAAGCTGCACTGCAAAGTTGTGCTGCAAAAAAATTGTTGGCAGGTATTAATTTTTTTTGGAAGTTATACGATAGTATTAGCAAGAAGGTCCCAGGGGTTTTGTAGGGGGTGTAAATCGTGATTATTTCCAATTCAAATTCGATCAAGGGTGCGGCCAAATTGTACGGCGAGCAAACGAAAGTGGCGAAAAGCAGTTCGACCGCTAAAACCGGATCGATACAGCAGCCGGATGAAGTGATTTTGTCGTCGGAGGCGCAGGAACTTAGTTCCGTTCAACAGGCGTTGAAAAATGTGCCCGAGGTGCGGACCGATAAGGTGAAGGATCTCGAAGCGCAGGTTTCTGCGGGAACGTACCATGTCGATGCAAAGGATATTGCGACGAAAATGCTTGAAAACGGCTTGCCGGCAGGCTTGCGGTAGGAGGCGGCATGACACAGGAATTATGGGAAAATTTTGCGGTGGTGCTGCAGGAAACGCTGGATTTGTACCAGGCGCTGCTGCGGCTGAGTATCCATAAGCGGGAGGTCTTGATTGCTGCCGATGCGCCGGTATTGGAGAAGCTGACGCGGCAGGAGGAGTTGCTGGTCCTGCAGGTTGCCAAGATGGAGTCGCTGCGCAAGGGGGTTCAGTCGCAACTTGCCAAAGTCTATGCAATATCGCCGGACGAGCTGACATTATCAAAAGCCGGCACGTTAGCGCCGGCTTCGGTTGCGGACCGCCTGACTACGATTGGGAAGGAATTTGAAGCGGTGAGCGGTGAATTGATGCCGCTGAACCAGTCAAATGCCCGGCTGATTGAGCAGGCGCTTACTTTTGTCAATTATAATGTGAATTTGTTGTCGCGCAATATGGCGGGGCCGACGTATGCGCCGCAGGGGCAGGCCGGCCAGAGCGCGGTCCGCTCGATGATCGACCAAAAGGCATAAAATAACGGATAATCATCCAACGCGTCGACGGATCTCGTTAACAGCCTGTAAAACTTCGTTAACAGGCTGTAAAACTCGAAGTAAATTCGCTCTAAGGGTTCGGTTCGGGTGCGATCCTTCCGAACCCAAGGCTCATTCATGGCACTTGACCTCCGCTTATGGAAGATTATCCGCTTGCAGTAACTGAACTTTTTTATTTGAAGCGGAATGACTCCGCTGAGTTTAATTCATGGAGGAATGTATAATGCCGTCTACATTTAGCGGTCTAAATACGGTGATGCGCGGCCTTACGACGCAACAGGTTGCTTTGAATACGGTTGGCCATAACGTGACCAATGCGAATACGGACGGCTATTCGCGGCAAACGGTGAACCTGGTGGCGGCTCCTTCGGAAACGATTTACGGATCGCAGGGCGCGATGCAGATCGGCTGCGGGGTGACGATCACTTCGATTAACCGGATCCGCGATGCGTTCATGGACAACCAGATGTGGAAGGAAAATTCGACCTTAGGCTCGAGTGAACAACAGCAAAGCCTGTTGTCAAAAGTTGAAGGGGTTTTCCAGGAGCCTTCCGATACGGGGATACAGACTGTATTGAACCAGTTTGCCACCGCTTGGCAGTCATTGGCCACCAATGCGTCTGACGACAGCGCGCGGATTACGGTCCGGCAGCGGGGCGTGGAATTGGTGGATGCCATCCAGCACGCGGCGACGCAACTGACTGACCAGGTTATGGACATCAACAATACGATTGATATCACGGTTAACGATGTTAACAAGATAACAGAGAATATTCTTTCCTTAAATAAACAGATCTCGTATTCCGAGCAATTGAGCAACGGATCGAGCGCCAATGATTTGCGCGACCAGCGGGATGTGCTGGTTGATCAACTGTCTAAGCTGATCAATGTAAGTGTGACCGAAGATACTTCGGGAAATTACCGCCTGCAAAGCGGGCAATTCACGCTGTTGGAGGGAAACTCCCGGCTCGAATTGACGACCCGGACGGATTTTGATCCGGATTTTGGCTATCCGATCACCGTCGTCGATGCCGGTGCGATGAAGAATATTCAATTTTCCGGCGGCGAACTGAACGGGCTGGCCACGGTGCGCGATGAAACGATCTTGGGTGACCAGGGTTATATGCAGCAGCTGGATACGATGAGCCAGTTTTTGCTGCGGGATTTCAACGCCATTCACCGGGCCGGGTACGGAACAGACGGCGATGGGACGGCGACGGTGGGTACCGATCGGAATTTCTTCGGCGATGGGTCTGTGAACTATGGCGATACTGCTACGGTAACGTCCATGGGGAGCGGCGACTGGCTGAAAGCGCTGCAAGTCAATGATGAATTATTCGAGGCGACGTCCGGCCTAACTAAAATTGCTGCGAAAACGTCCGCCACGCAGGGGAACGCCAGCGGCGATAATGCGGTAAAACTGTTCCAGAGCCTGCAGCAGAACGTTACTGATTTATTGCCGGGCGGTTTGGCGGCTTTGACGTCGGGGAATACGGCTACTCTGGGGAAAACCACGTCGCTGAACAGTTTTTATGCGTCGATGATCGGCGGTTTGGGCGTAAAAAGCCAGAACGCCCAGCGATTGATGGACAACCAGCAGACACTGGTGAGCCAGATTGAAACCTGGCGCCAATCGACAGCCGGGGTCAATTTGGACGAAGAGATGACGAATATGATCCGCTTTCAGCAGGGCTACAATTCGTCGGCCAAAGTTATCACGACGATGAATGATATGTTGGATACTTTGATTAACCAGATGGTTCGTTAAGGAGAACGGAGGCAGCAGGGATGCGAATTACCAACGGCATGATTAATTCCAATTTTCTTTCCGGCATGAATAAATCGCTGGAGCGGCAGGACAAACTGCAAACGCAGCTGGCTGACGGCAAGGCGATCCACAAACCTTCCGACGATCCGGTGAGGGTGGCCAGAAGCCTGTATTTCAATACGAACTTATCGAATAATGAACAATACACGCAAAATGTGGAAGATGCAACTTCCTGGATGGATACGACGGACGGGGTTATGAGCGATATCGGTTCCGTCTTGATCAAGGCGCAGGAACTGGTGACCAGTGCGGACGGCAGCAAGCCGGCCGATGCGCTGAACTCAATCGGGCAGGAGCTGGACGGCTTGGTGAGCTCGATTGTGCAGATGGGCAACTCCCAGATCGGCGACCGCTATCTGTTTGCCGGCCAGATGGACAAGACTCTGCCGCTGGAACGGAAGACGATCACGAATACCGATACCGGCGAAACCGTCGATGTCGTTATTTACAAGGGCGATAACAATAAGATTTCCATGCCGCTGCAGGGCGGATTGGTGGATCCGGACCGGGACAGCGTGAATTTGACCGGGCTCGAGGTTTTCGGCCCGGCGGAAACGATCAATACGGTGGATGAAAATGGCAATTCGACGACGGTGACAACGCTGTCGGGGTTGAATAATTTATTAAAAGTGAAGGATGAGCTGCTGAAGACGAATCCGAGCACGACTTGGTTATCCGGTAACGGGCTGAAGATGGTTCAGGATGCCCACACTGTTGCGCTGCGGGCGCAGACCGAATTGGGTGCCCGGTCATCTTCCTACGAAATGATCAGCAACATTCTGGCCAACAGCAATACGTCAATCCAGAATGATTTGTCGGCGAATGAAGATCTCGATATCGCCAAAGCGATCGTCGATTTTAAAACGGCGCAAAATGTTTACACCTCATCTTTGTCGGTCGGGGCGAAAATTATGCCGACAAGTTTGGTTGACTTCCTCAAATGATCCGCCTGCAATGGGAGACGCAGCCGGCCCGCATGGAGGTCAGCAGCCGTGCGGCGAATTTGGAGATGCAAAATCCGCCGCCTAAGTTCTCTATCGAGACAGAGGCGGCGAAGATCGAGATACGGCAGCCGCAAGGGATATTGGAAATTGATAATACTCCCATCCGGACGTCAATTGGCCTGAAAACGCCCACGCAGTTTGTCGTGGACCAGGCGGAACAAGGCCGGCAGACGGTGATGGAAACGATTGCCCGCACGGCGCAAAACGGCGACCGCTTGGCCCGGATCGCAAACGGCGGAAATCCGATTGCGGATATTGCCGCTGAGCAATCGCTGGGTGGCCCGGTGGATATTACGTTGGCGCCGCTGGCGCCGCCGGAAATTCATTATACGGCGCAGAAGCCGGAAATTACGGTTGTGCCGGGGAATGTGGATGTGCAGTCGGAACCGAGTCCGGTCGAAGCGCAGTATACGCCGGGCGGGGTGGATATCCGCATGACGCAATATGCGAGCATCCGGTTTTGGACGACCGGCGGGCAGGTGGATAGGGAAGGATAAATTTGCAAATAGGGGACAAGGGGACAGGTTCCTTGTCCCTTTTTTTAAGACCAAGAATGTGGGACAAGAAACCTGTCCCCTTGTCCCATTAGGATTAGCTGAGAGAGGGGATCTATGATGATAGTACGGTCGACACGGTTTGGCGAACTTGAGGTGACGGAAGAGCAGATCTTCGATTTTCCGCAGGGGATACCTGGTTTTCCCGATGAAAAACGGTTTGTGTTCCTGGATTATCAGCCGGACAGCCCGTTTTATTTTTTGCAGTCGGTGGCGGAGCCTAACTTGACTTTTTTGCTGATTGATCCATTTTCCTTTTTCACGGACTACCAATTTGCCTTGGACGATGATGTGGCGGCAGAAATTGGCCTGTCGAGGGATAACCCGCCGGCAGTCTACAATATCGCAACGGTAAAGGGCAGTTTGGAGAATATGACGGCCAACCTGGTAGCGCCGGTGCTGATCAACGCGCGGGACTGCAAAGGCAAGCAGATTGTACTCGAGAAATCGGAATATACAACCCGGTACCGGCTGTTCCCTGATGGGCTGTCGAGCAAAAAGACCGTTGAAGGGGGCAGATAGCCATGCTGGCGCTGACTCGCAGAATCGGAGAAAAGCTCATGATCGGTGATGATATCGTGGTGACCGTGGTCGACATCAAAGGCGATAACGTGCGGCTGTCAATCGAGGCTCCGCGAAAAGTGAAGATTTATCGGGCCGAATTGTATGACGCGATCATTGCCGAGAACCAACAGGCAGCCATGCCGGCAGATTTGACGGGTTTGGAAGGTTTGGCAGGGAGTGTGCATAAGGAAGAAACACAAAAAAAGTAAATAAATTTCTAATAAATTTGCTAAAAAGTACTTAAGTGTTTCTTAATTTCATGCGATATAGTTAATGAAGTTGTTAAAGCGCCAAATACTCCGGCGGCCGACGGGAGAATAGGCGTTGTAGCAATTCAAAACGGGCAAGGAAGCCCAATGAAAATTCAAGGAGGAATTTCCCATGATTATTAATCACAATATGGCGTCTCTGAACACCTATCGTCAAATGAGTGTTAACGAGGGCAACACCCAAAAATCACTGCAAAAGCTGTCTTCCGGTCTTCGCATCAACAAAGCCGGTGACGATGCTGCCGGCTTAGCAATCAGCGAAAAAATGCGCGGTCAGATCCGCGGCTTGGATCAGGCTTCTAGCAACTCGCAAGATGGTATTTCCTTGATCCAAACAGCTGAGGGTGCATTGAACGAAACCCACAGCATACTCCAACGGATGCGTGAATTGGCTGTTCAATCGGCCAATGACACGAATACCTCTGATGATCGTAGCAGCATCCAGGATGAAATTAACCAATTAGGTGAAGAAATTGAACGTATCGGTAATCAAACTGAATTTAACACCAAGAAATTGATCAATGGTGATATGGGGGCTGCTGTTACTGCATCCACTACGCAAGTGTTGACCAATGATATGGAAAATACAATGGCGGATGCCACTACCCTAAATGGATTGAAAGACACTGCTGGAAATAACCTTCAAATTGCGGATGGAGATGTAATTACTGCTACTTGGTCCATAAATGGTACACAGCATACATCCACATTTACGGTTACTGACATCACTTCGGATACGCTTAGTGACATTACAGACACTTTAGTTACAGAAGGCAGTGTTGCTTCTGTTGCTACGGCGGCAGGTAATATGGTAGTTACGGCTGATGCTGCAGGAACTGCCGCACAGATCAATGGCCTATCATTTGAGGTTAAGAGTTCCGCTGGTGTTCGCAAAGAAGCTGCTTCGAATGCTCTGTCTAACTTTAGCACAACTACTGAAGCTGAAGATATTCGTGCAGAAGGTAGTGCTGATTTCCAAATCGGATCTAACCAAGGACAGACACTCAATCTTTCTATCAATGATATGCGTGCGAGTACGCTGGGCGTTAAAGACCTCCAAGTTGGTACAAAAAGTCAAGCTGGTACAGCAATTAGCGTTATTGATGAAGCGATACAAAAAGTATCTGAGGAACGTTCTAAATTGGGATCGGTGCAAAATCGTCTGGAGCACACAATCTCCAACCTTGGAACTTCTTCCGAAAACCTGACGGCTGCAGAATCCCGTATTCGCGATGTAGACATGGCCAAAGAGATGATGAACTTCCAAAAGAACAACATCCTCCAACAGGCCGCTCAAGCGATGCTGGCGCAAGCCAACCAACAACCGCAAGGCGTTCTCCAATTACTCCGGTAATTGGCTCGCTGAGGCAAGTTAATACAATCATCACAGAGCCAGGGGCGCAAGCTCCTGGCCCTGTTACTAACTGCAAGAAATGAATGGCGTGAGGTGGTTACATGGACATTGCGGCTTTGTCTATGGTAATGAGTCAAAGCAAGGTGCAGCAGCAGGCTGGTCTTTCGGTCATGAAGATGGCCATGAATGTTGCTGTTGATACTGGGCAGGCGGTCGCGGAAATGGCGCAGTCAGTGCAGCCGCATCTAGGCACAAACGTTGATATTCAGGTGTAAAAGGCTAGGAGCACTCGCTCCTAGCCTTTTATTAATTGCAGGTAATGGAGCTTGACTTATTGCATTATTGCATAACTTTGAACTTATTTTATCTAACCTTTTATTTAACACTTTCTAATACTAAATGTGTTAGAATAGAGCAAGGACCAGGGGACAGGTTCCTTGTCTTCTGGATTGACCCCGTATTATTTGACTTTAACGTTCTATTTGTTATAATTGTATTACAATGTATTACAAATAGGCGAGGCTGGTGAAAAATCGTGGCTGAATTAAAGAAGATTGTTTCTGTCCGGTTTAGCGGGTATGAAAAAAGTTTGTTGGATGCATATGCAAAATTATATGGAAAAAAACAGTCGGATATTCTGCGGGAAGCTGCTATGAAAATGATCGAAAATGATCAGGATTTTCGGTTGATGGAAGAAGCAAAAGCGAAAACTACGCGATATTATTCGCTCAAGGAAGCGAGGAAAGAGCTTGAGGTGGAAAGTACAGATTTCTGACCAGGCTGTAAAAGAACTCAAAAAGCTTGATCGAGTAAATCGGGAAATGATTATTACTTATATTGAGCAACGGATTGAAGGCTGTGAAAATCCACGCTCGTTCGGGGAGCCATTAAAAGAGAATTTATCCGGCTACTGGCGGTATCGCATTGGTCAGTATCGGTTAATTTGTGAAATTGAAGATTCAGTAATTACTGTTTATGTTGTTACCATTGGTCATCGAAGGCAGGTATATGATCGGTGAAGTGGGACAAGGAACCTGTCCCCTTGTGCCGCAATAAGCCAAGACTCCACTGTACAATTTGGTTGATTTTTTTTACCATTTATGGTATTTTAGATTCATAGTGTAAAAAGTTTTTGTTTTCTGACTTTGTTTCGCTCAACAACAAAATAAACAGTCTATAGGCAAACTTACTGAAAAGTATGGACGCAAAACCTTGGGTCTAAGGTGCCGGTCGGCATGATGATCGCCAGGTTGCCGTTTTAGAACGCTAAAACGATGATTCTATTTTTCCAGGGAGGGATGTCTATAATGGTTGAAATGTTGAATCAGGTTACAAGCTTGACGCACGAATTAGAAAACTGCGGCTATCATCCGATTCAAATTAAAGCGATCATCCGGGATGTGATCGAACAGCCGCCGGACAAAGCTTCGCGCGAAGATTTGGAACAACTGATATCGGAACTAAACGGTTACATCCAGTTCGCGCGAAAATGCAAGGCTTGCCGGTGATTTTGCGGCTTGTTTAGTGCGTTGTAAATACGGTCAATACTTATGTTTATTAAGCTCGCTTATGTAGCGGGCTTTTTTGCATGTAAAAAATATTTTTCCAGGGGGCTAATGGAAATTGTGAAATCGTTCGATAGTATAATCAGAAGAACATTACTTTATTTTGCGGTATGAGGTGATGAATGTGGAAATAAACCCGGTTGCCTCCAATGACGTGAGTGCAACGATTTCCGCTGTGCGTTCGCCGGCTGCGGCTGATGCGACTGCCAGCGCCAAAGCAAAAGATAGTTCGGCAGAAACAAAAAAAAGTACAGACGCCGTACAAGGTAAACAGGATGATAACAAAGATCCGTTAAGCCGTGAGGATATGGAAAAAATGACGGACGAGATGACGAAGTTTATGGAGTCGCTGAATACGGACATCCAGTTTTCACTGCATCAGGATACGGGGCGCTTGATTGTCAAGGTCGTCGACAAGCAGACGGATAAGGTATTGAAAGAGTTTCCGCCGCATCAATTATTGGATACGATGGCGGCGATCAGCAAATACATTGGCGGATTACTGGATAAAAAAGTGTAGCAGAAGCGGACTTTTGCAATAGTCACTTAAAAGACAGGCAAGGATGCCTGCGTGAGGTCAAGGAGGAAAAGGCATGACAACAAGGATCTCCAATTTGGGAGTCTCCGGCTTGGATATTGATTCACTGGTCAAAGGTTTAATGAAGGCCCAGCGCGTAAAATACGATGAGATGGGCCAGAAGAAAACCATGCTGGAATGGCAAA
>CAYUNV010000040.1:0-18350 GCA_964446265.1 uncultured Negativicutes bacterium
TTCAAGGCTGGAAATTGCGTGGCTGACTCCGGATTGGGTTAAATTAAGCGCTGCAGCTGCTTTGGTCAAACTGCCCAATTTAACAACCGTATTCAACACTTCATATTTAAACAGAGACATAATACAACCACCTTTTACATGAATTTAATTCAAATAAGTTAACAATATTATTCATTTTACTTGTGTATAGTATAACGATATAATGAATTAACTGCAAGAAAGATTCTAAATACTTAATATTTTTTTAATTTTACAAAAAAAGCTCGTGATTTTATCATGTTTTTATTGCGGAATGAATTGTATTGTATTGTAAATATTCGAATATTTTAGAGGTTTTGATCAGGTATTATTATAGGATCTATGATTGGATTCATGAGTGTTGACGGCGAAAAATGGCAGAAAAGGCGACCGGAGCAATGTAGATAGTATGTTTTCAGGTAAGGAGGGACATATAAGCTGTTCAAATAAAAAATGGTAATGTTAAAAACGGTAATATTGGTCTTGGAGCAAAATATGCTTGGAAGGATGAGTGAAGGATGGATAAAACAGTAATTGTATTTGGCTGTACCGTTGCCTATATCGTCATAACTACCCTTGTGGGTATGTGGTCAGTTCGTAAAACTCGGGATACGGAAAGTTTCATGACGGGGAAGAAACAATTAGGCTATTGGGTAGTAGGTCTTTTATTGATGTCCGAATTTATTGGCCCTGGTGCAACAGTCGGAACTGCGCAGGGTGCTTATGCGAAGGGAATTTCGGTAGCCTGGAATACATCGACTTTGGCGTTAGGTTATTGGCTCTATGCGTATTATTTAGCGCCTAAAATGAATGCGATGGGCGAATATACCATTTCTGGCGCATTGGCCAAACATTACGGAACAGCAGTAAGAATGCTGGTCGCAGTCACGATGTCAATCGCGCTTACGACGGTTAATGTTGCGGTATATACCGGAGGGGCTGCAGCTCTTGGAAAACTCCTGGATACCAGTATTGAAACAGCAATCTTTATTATTGCCGTGTGTGCCACGTTGAATGTAACGTTTGGAGGAATTCGCGGTGTGGGTTATGCGAATATTATCCATACAACCTTCAAATATATGGGGCTTATCGTAATTGCCGGTTCGGCCTGGTTTTATATGAAAGGCCAGCCGAGTGAGATGGTCAACATTCCGGCCACACATTTTTCTCTGTTTGAAGGAGTTGGATTGGGTCAGGTATTTGCCTGGAGTATTGCGAATATCGGTGCAGTTTTCTCCACGCAATATGTACTTCAATCCATCAGCTCGTTGCCAACCCCGGCTGATGCACGTAAAGCTACAATGATTGCCGGGATTGCCATCCTTCCAATTGGTTTTTTAGCGGCGTTCATTGGTGTAATGGCAAAAGGAGTATTCCCCAATATACCCAGTGTTATGGCTCTGCCCGCTTTCTTTGATGTTATGAATCCCTGGCTGGTCGGGGTTGCCGCGTCGGCTATGATAGCTGCAACCTTTGTAACGATCCTGGCGTGCCAACTGGGAGCGACGGCGCTAATCATGAAAGATTTTTATAACCCGTTGGTCAAACCAAATGAAAAACACAGCATTTGGGCGACAAGAATTATCGCAGTAATCATCGGGTTTTTACCAATTCCCTTCGCGCTGTTCGTGCCCGGAATGATTAAAACATTCTTTTTTGCCCGGGCGTTGCGTTCAGTAATTACTGTTTTGGTTTTATTCATGATTTACAAGCCGCATATGGCATCAAAAAACGGCGGTGCGATTGCATTATTTGCCAGTGTGGTAGTAGTAGCGATTTGGGCGGCATTAGGTAATCCTTTTGGAATTGACAACATTTATGTGGCGATCGTTATGCCAACGGCAATATTGCTGATTGACAATATCATGTTTAGAGCGTCAAGAAATCGGAAGCAGTTGGAAGCAAGCAACGAGTAATACTTTATCGGCAAAAATCCGGTATATGGTGTAAAAAATACATTTACGGAGCGTGATTAGATATGAACGTTGTGATCGAAAATGACAAAGCGATTGTGAATCATCAGGAACTGAAAGAACTGGTCGCCAAGGTGCTAGCCGCTGTCGATGTCCCGAAAGAAGATGCAAAAATCGTAGCGGACGTCATGGTAAGCGCTGACTTAAAAGGAATTGAATCGCATGGGATTCGCTGGCTTGATGTATATCTGCAACGGATAAAAGCCGGTTCTGTAAAACCGGTTACGGATCTTACGGTTGTACAAGAAAAAGCAGGCCTTCTGCTTTTGGATGCGCAAAGCGGCCTTGGACAGGTGGCAATGGCAAAAGGGATAAAAATGGGGATCGAAAAGGCAAAACAATCAGGGGTATGTGTTGTAGCCGTTCGTAATTCGAATCACTTTGGCGCTACTTGTTATTATACGGAACTTGCTACCAAATCCAATATGGCAGCGATGGTTATGACGAACGGAACTCCGTTGATGGCGCCCTGGGGCGGAGTAACCCCTTGCATTGGGACAAATCCGATTTCTTTTGGTTTTCCCAGTGATGCGGCTCCGGTAATTTTGGATATGGCAACTACCGCAACTGCTCGGGGAAAAGTATTTGTTGCCGCGCTGCATGGCAGGCAGTTAGAACCGGGCTTGGCCCTTAATAAAGACGGCGAACCTACTACTGATCCGAAAGAAGCGCTGGAAGGAGTTTTACTTCCCTTCGGCGGCCCGAAAGGCTATGGGATGTCGCTGACAATCGATATTATGGCAGGCATTTTGACGTCATCCAATCATGGAACAAATATTAAGTCGCTGTATGGCGATCTGGAAACGGTACAAAACATTGGCCATTTTGCATTGATTGTGAATATTGAAGATTTTATGGCTGTGGATGATTTTATGGCGGGTATGAAAGTCAGCAGAAATGAACTGAGGAGTTCCAAGTTGGCCAAAGGCTTTTCGCAAATTTTCCTTCCGGGAGAAATTGAAGCCAATACCATGAAACAACGGCTCCAAGAGGGTGTTATATTGCCCGTAGCCAGTTGGAACATGCTGCAAGATTGGGCGAAAAAATTAGAGATTCAATAATACATCGTAGTACAGGAAGGAGAAAATTGGATGGCGGAACCGATAATAGCCCCAATTGATGATTTTTTTCAACCGCAAGGGGTTGCCATAATCGGCGCTTCAGCAAAGTCTGGCAGTCCCAATAACCAAATTGTGCAATTTGCAAAACAGATGAGCCTTACCGGCAATATATTCCCGATCAATCCCAAAGCAGATGAAATTGCGGGTTTGAAGTGTTATCCGGATTTACTGTCCGTACCTGCAGTGATTGACTTAATTGTTATTGCAGTCGGACCGCAAAACAGTTTGGCCGCTGCGCAGCAAATAAAACAGCGGCGTGAAACGAAAGGCGATGCCGGTGCGGTGGCGGTAGTCACTGCTGGGTTTAAAGAAATGGGAACTGCTGAAGGGGAAAAACTGCAGGAGGACCTTATTTCCACTATCAAATCCTGCGGAGCGCGGATTATCGGCCCGAATTGCCAGGGCGTAGCCGATACATACAATGGAATTAACACCTCTTTTAGTGTTCCACCAAACACTACCAAGGGCGGAGTTACGATCCTCAGCCAGAGCGGAGCGTTTGCGACGTCCTTCTTGCGCTGGGCCAGGGATCAAAAATTAGTAGGGATCAACAAATTTGTTTCGTTGGGCAACATGGCTGATGTGGATTTTAGAGAATTGCTGCCCTATATGGCGGAAGATGAAAAGACAAAGGTGATTGCCATGTACATGGAAGGCATTGCCGATGCGCGTGGTTTATTTGATGTTGCAGCAAAAGTAACACGGAAAAAACCGATTGTAGCAATAAAGGCAGGGAAAACCGCGTTGGGGACAAATGTAGCGCAGAGCCACACTGCTTCCATTGCCGGCAATAACGATATCTATGACGGAGCGTTTCGGCAGGCGGGCATCATTCGGGCGCAAAACGTAGCTGAGTTTTATCATACCTCGCGTGTATTCGACAAGATGCCGCTGCCCAAAGGCAATCGAATTTGCATCCTGACGGTTGTAGGAGGGCCAAGCACGATCTGTGTCGATGAATTGGTCGGCAGCGGTGAGGCGACACTGGCTCATTTATCGGACGAACTCAAGGAAAATGTGGCCAAGCATCTTGCCTCCAGCGCAAATATTGGTCA
Source organism: uncultured Negativicutes bacterium (assembly GCA_964446265.1). Classification (GTDB taxonomy): domain Bacteria; phylum Bacillota; class Negativicutes; order CTSoil-072; family CTSoil-072; genus CTSoil-072. The sequence goes on from CAYUNV010000040.1 coordinate 4,168, forward strand.
TCCGGACGGGTATATTGATATGACTGCGTCCGTAACCCCAAAAATACATGCCGATGTACTAAGTTTGTTAATGGCTGATGATGAAATTGACGGTATTATTTTCATGACGAGTCCTCCCGGCTTTCTTAAAGATGAAGAATTGGCGGCAGCGTTAATCGAAGGATATCAATCAGTCCCTGCAGAGAAAAGAAAACCATTGCTTTCCGTATTAATGGCCGGTAATGCTGTTTCGAAATGCCGGACCCTTATGGAAGAAGCGGGGTTGCCAACATTCGAATATCCTGATGATGCAGCGAGAGTTATGGTGAATATGGTCCGTTATGCCGCTTATCGGCAAAGAAATAAGTAATTCGTCGTTAAAAGGAGGTCAGTATGGACTGCCAAAACTTAGTACAAAAATGCGCTGCGGAAGGCTATAGTGTCGTTCCGGAACTGGAAGCGCAAGAAATTTGCCAGAGTTACGGAATTACCTGTCCACCCGCTGCATTGACAGTAGGTAAGGAAGAATGTCTGAACGCGGCGAAAACAATGGGATTTCCTGTGGTTATTAAGATATTCTCCAAACAAATTATTCACAAGTCCGATGTTGGCGGCGTTGTTACCGGGATAAAAGATGGCGGCGAACTTGACAAAGCCTATGATCAACTGATGAATACTGTCAAAAAAAATTGTCCGCAAGCCGTAATTGAAGGCATTCTTGTTCAAAAACAGATGCCGAAAGGGATAGAAGTCGTGATTGGCGGCCTGCAGAACGATCAATTTGGCCCAGTGGTGATGTTTGGCATGGGCGGTATTTATGTAGAAGTTTTCAAAGATGTCTCGTTTCGTCTGGCGCCCTTAGACAAGGAAGAAGCTTTGCGGCAAATCAAAGAAACAAAAGTATATAAGCTGTTGCAAGGTGTCAGAGGCGAACAGTCTTGTGATATTGACGCATTATGTGAAGTGATTGTAAACACTGGGCGGCTGGTGGCTGCGCTCCCGGATATAAAAGAATTGGATTTTAATCCTATATTTTGCTATCCGGACGGATGTTGCGTGGTCGATGCCCGGCTCGTTGTCAAGTAAAGAGGCATCATTGTCAACATAGAAATGGAGGTTTAACTTGTATGGGAGAAATAAGGTTGCATGGCCGGGGTGGACAAGGCACTGTAATCGCTGCCGAAATGCTGGCAAATGCCTTTGTATTCGGCGGGAAATATGCATCGGTCTTTCCGTCGTTTGGTGTGGAAAGACGGGGTTCAGCGGTTATGGCGTTTGCTCGCTTTGGTGAGATGCCAATTCGGGAGCGAACCAGAGTGTATCGGCCGGATATTTTGTTAATGCTGGACCAGTCGCTTACAGAAGTCCGTTCAAATTATGACGGCTTCAAAGCAGGCGGCTTGATCATTGCGAATACGAAACATGAACAGGCCATTCTGGATTTAGATATGAAACAAGGGACATTGGCGATTGTTGATGGAGTAAGCATTGCGCTGGAAGAAACCGGAACGGCAATTACCAATACTTGTATGCTGGGAGCTTTTGCAAAAGCAACCGGATTGGTCAAATTAGAGGATCTCAAGGAAGCATTAAGTTTGTATTTTACAGGGAAGATATTAGCCAAAAATATTAGAAGTTTAGAGAGAGGCTTTGCAGAAGTAAAGGTTACTATTTTTGATCAGCCGGATCAGGCAGCAGCAAAACCAACATCGGCAGCTGAAACCTTCATCGAGATTCAAGAGCCTGTCATAACGACCGCTTTTGATGGAGCCTGGGCGGATGTCAGCAAGAAATTGGCCACAGTGAACACCGGGTCATGGCGGTACAGAAGACCGGAATTGACAAAGTCAGCTTGTCGCCAATGTGGTTGGTGTAAAATTTATTGCCCGGCTGGTTGTATGCAGCTTGGCGCAGATCATTACTATCATCCGAACTTGGATTATTGTAAAGGGTGCGGAGTATGCGCCAATGAATGTCCGGCGCAGGCGCTTACGATGAAAGCAGAGGAGGTTATCTAATGATAAAGGTACTAACCGGAAATAAGGCAGCTGCACACGGCGTACGTTTGGCAAGGCCGGATGTGGTTGCAATGTATCCGATAACGCCGCAAACGCCTCTGGCGGAAGAGTTGGCGCATTTTCATGCTGAAGGGCAATTAGATTGTGAAATGGTCGAAGTTGAAGGCGAACATACAGCCATGAGTGTAATCACCGGAGCGGGAGTTGCCGGCGGGCGTGTTTTCACCGCTACATCTTCCTGGGGTTTGGCATATATGAATGAAGCGCTCATGTACTGCGCCGGCATGCGGATCCCGGCTGTTATGGTTGACGTTACCCGGGAAACTCCTTCTATGCGGGGCGTCGGCGGCGGGCGGCAGGATATTATGAGCATTAGAGACAGTGGATGGATTCAAATTGAACCGGAAACGAATCAGGAGATATTGGACTCGGTTATTATGGCTTATCGATTAGCGGAGGATCCGGAAGTGCTGCTGCCGGTAGTAGTGGCATACGACGGCTTCTATCTGTCCCATTTGTCCGAGCGTGTTGATATTCCATCACAAGAAGATGTGGATAAATTTTTAGCGCCGGTAAAAAATAGTACTCGTCCGACGTTGGCTTCCGGCGAGCTTCTGCATTTTAGTCCGAGTATTGTGGGCAAGGAATTTGCTGAATATCGTTACAAGACCATGCAAGCGTTCGAAAAAGTAAAATCAAAAATTGAAGCCATTGAAAAGGAATTTGCAGAGATTTTCGGGCGTTCGTACGGCGGCATGGTTGACACGTACCGGGCCGATGATGCTGAAATTTTAATTCTCACAGCCGGCAGCTGTGCCGGAACCGCCAGAGTTGTAGTGGACGCTGCCCGGGAAAAAGGAGTAAAGGCCGGACTGGCCAGAATGAGAATGTTCAGACCGTATCCGCGGGAAAAGTTATGCGAAGTGCTGGAAGGGAAAAAAGCGGTAGCTGTTATCGATCGCAGTATTTGCCTCGGTTGGAATTGCGGCCATTTGTACATGGAAGCAAAAGCGGTTTTATCGGATATGTCGAAGCCGCCTCTCATGGTCGATTTTATTGATGGTCTTTGCAATACGGACATTACTTATGATCATATCGAAAAGGCTTTGTACGTCACTGATGCCGCATTAAAAGGGAAAAAAACGCCAGAAACAAATTGGCTGATATGGGATTAAATAAGGAGGACGCTATGGAAAAAACAAAACATTTGATTATCGGCGCTGGTCCTGCTGCCCTGGCTGCCGCCCAAGCGATCCGCGAGACGGATATTTCCGCTGAGATTACGCTTGTTACAAAGGAAAATTCAATCCCTTATTCACCGGCAATGCTGCCTTATTTGATTAGTAAAGAGCTTGATGAAAAAGATTTTTTCGCGAAAGGAAAAGATCTTTTGGACAACCTGAATATCAAGTTGCTTCTTGGCAAAGAAGTCGTGGCAGTTTGGCCGGAAAAAAATGAAGTAGAATATGCGGACGGTGCACGCGAAGCCTACGATAAACTTCTCATTGCTGCCGGCGCAAGCCCGCAAATTACTTTAAAAGATCAATTGCCGGAAGAGCAAATTTATACGTTCCGAACGTTTCAAGACTTTGAACGTCTGAATAAAATTCTTGGAACCCAACAGGAAATTGCGATTTTCGGCGCCGGCCTGGTTGCGGTTGAAGCCGCAGAAAAATTATGTCTAGCCGGTCATAAAGTCACGGTAATTGCACGGAGCTCCTTGCTCAGAAAATATTTTGATCCGCAGAATGTTGCTGCTCTCACCCAAGCGTTCAACAGATGCGGAGCAAAAATTATTACGAAAAATACATTGGTTTCAGCAAAAAAAATGGATAATAAACTGGAATTAACGTTGGAGAACGGCGATACGATGCTGGTTGACCGCCTTCTTGCAGCAACTGGCGTAGCTGCCAATTTGCTCAAACACGATTCGCTGTCGTTGGCGGAAGGCGGTTTGAAGGTAGGAAAATACATGGAAACCGAGCTGTCGAATATTTATGCTGCCGGGGACGTGGCTGCCGCACCTGCGTTTTATGGTGGTCAAAATGCGCCTTGTCCAATATTGCCGGAAGCTGTTTTACAAGGCAGAATTGCCGGTGCGAACATGGCGGGTGAAACTGTGGAGTATGAGGGATGGGTTCCGTGCAACTATCTGCGGTGTTTTGATCAACACCTGTTCAGCATCGGAGTTACCAGTGCAGCAGCGGACCAGACTTACCAAGTGGTTGAAAAAAGGGATGGGAGCAGTTCGTTGAAATTAGTATTTGACGACGACTGTTTGATTGGCGCAGAAGGATTGAACATGAAATATACTCATCCAGGAGTATTTCTCTATTTGATTAAAGAGCAAATCCCCGTGAAGAAATATACGGATTTGCTTTTGGCAAAACCCAAGGAGACTGCTTGCTGGTTGATGTCGCAGCACCGGAAAAACCAAGCAATCTGACGTTCGGAGGAGGAAAAAAGATGTTAAATAATACCCTCACAGTCCGTTCAGCCAATTGTCCGCCATCCTGCAACCTTTGTGTTGAAGCCTGCTCGCGTAGAATTGGATCTGTTTTGGAACCTGTGATAGAGAAAATTGATTTGCCCGAAATGAATTATCATACAGTGCTGACTTGCAATCAATGCAGTCAGCCGGAATGTGTGGGCGTTTGTCCTACCGGCGCATTGTCCCGCACGGCTGCAGGAACGGTTGTTTTGAACGCGGATCGCTGCGTCGGCTGCAGTATCTGCAATTTAGTTTGTCCTTATGGCGGAATTTATCCGCAAAAGGCAGAGCATAAGTCGTTAAAATGCGATCAGTGTGGAGGCACTCCAGAGTGCGCGAAAGCTTGTCCGAACAATGTTCTCACGTACGAAAAAGCGAGTGTTATGGACGAAAAACTGGGTGAGGATCTGCTGTCGCCTGGGTTACCGTATTGCGCCGGTTGCGGGATGGAACTTCTTGACCGTCAGACATTGCAGATTCTTGGTAAAGATATTGTTTTGTTCGGTGCGCCAAGTTGTAATGTCCTTAGTTCTAAGGCTAAAGTTCCTTATTACGGCACTCTCATGACACAAGTCCCGTCTAGCGCCACCGGCGTAGCCCGATATTTCAAGCATATTAACAAAGAAACAATTTGTGTCGGGTTAATCGGCGATGGTGCGACTGCCGATTTAGGCTTTGGCGCATTATCGGCGGCCGCCGAAAGAGGCGAAAGAATCCTTTATATTTGCTATGACAACGAAGCGTATATGAACACCGGGATCCAACGCAGCAGCACGACTCCGATGGGGAGTTGGACCAATACCACGCAAATCGGAGCAGTAGGGCGCGGCAGGGAAGGAAAACCGAAAAATGTACCGCTTCTGATGGCTTTTCACGGGATTGAGTATGTTGCGACTGCGACGCTTGCTTATCCGGAAGATTATATGCGCAAGCTTCTTAAAGCGAAAGAAGCCGTGAAACATGGAATGGCCTATATTCATGTCTTGGCTCCGTGCCCGACCGGCTGGAAATTTGATACGGAAAAAGTAGTTGAAATGACGCGAATCGCGGTTGAATCGAATTATTTCCCGCTTTGGGAAGCCGAGAAGGGGACTATTAAACTTACGCACGAAACGAATAACCCAACGCCAATCAAAGATTTTGTTAAACGTATGAAGCGTTTTGCTCATCTCAGTGATCAGCAAATTGAAGAGTTGCAGCAATATGTGAATGGCACTTATGCAAATATCAAACGGATTGCAATGGATTAAGCAAGAGGGCGTATATTTCTAGTCCATTTGATTGATTGTAGACAGAAAATGCTATATATGCAAAAAAATCGTCCATCTAAGACATTTTGTTTTAGATGGCGATTCATTAACAAGAGAAATCGTAAAGGGAGAAAAACCATGCTGAGTGGGACAATAAATTACTTGAACTACATCGGTGGAGAATGGGTACCGTCTTGTGCAGGCAGGACGTTCAGCATGATCAATCCTGCCACGCAAGAAGTAATTGGGCAGGCGCAAGAGTCGAATGAAACAGACATGGAAAATGCCATAGCCAGCGCGAAGCTAGCTTTTAAAAACACCGCGTGGCGAAAAGATGCATCATTAAGGGCAAGAGTGCTTTTTGAATTGGCCAAGCGTTTATCTGAAAAAAAAGAATTTTTGGCGCAATTATACACGAAGAATAACGGAAAAACGATTGGAGAAGCGCGTTTTGAGCTATCCGGTTGTATCGATGGCATAGAATATTCAGCCGGAATGGCCAGGAATATTTTTGGCCGATCCATTGATCCTGTGGAAGATTCTTTATCCATTATCGTGCGGGAACCAATCGGAGTAGTAGGAGTTATTTCGCCTTGGAATTGGCCCATCCAGCTCATGTTTCGCGAAATGATTCCGGCACTTGCTGCCGGTAACGCAGTAGTAATGAAACCGGCAAGCAACACGGCAGCCATATCGATGGCAGTTATTCAAATTTTCTCGGAGATTAGTGAACTTCCTAAAGGAATAGTCAACGTAGTGACCGGGCCGGGATGTACGATCGGTGAAGTGTTGGCAAAAAGCAAAGATGTGAATATGGTTAGTTTCACAGGAGATACCAACACCGGTCGCAGAATAGCGGAATTAGCGGCAAACACGATAAAAAAAGTTACGTTGGAGCTTGGCGGCAAGTCGCCGAACATTCTTTTTGAGGACGCCGATCTGGAAAAAGCTATTCCTGCGGCTGTCAGAGCAGTATTTCTTACCTGCGGACAGGTTTGTATGGCTGGGACCAGACTGGTTGTTCAGGACACCATCTTTGAGGAAGTTGTCGATCGAATAAAAACAGCGACAGAGCAGCTTAACGTTGGCAATGGCCTGGACAGCGGTTGTGATATAGGCCCGTTGATTTCTCAAAGCCAGTTGGACATTGTGCTGAATTATATTGAAACGGGGAAAAGAGAAGGAATATTAGTCACGGGGGGATACCGTCTTACCGGCAAAGGGTACGATGATGGTTTTTTTGTAGCCCCTACAGTATTTATCGATCTTCCAAATAATTCATCGTTGGTACAGGAAGAAATTTTTGGACCGGTATTGGTAATTCAAAAATTTCATACGGAAGCCGAAGCGGTTGAGATTGCGAATGGGACTCAATATGGTTTGGCTGCAGCGATCTGGACAAAAGATGTGAACCGGGCAATCCGCGCAGCGAGAGAAATAGAAGCAGGTACAATCTGGGTCAATGCCTATTTTAAGCTCTACAATCAGACAGAATTCGGCGGTTATAAGGCGAGCGGGATAGGAAGAACAAGAGGAATTGATGGTCTGTTGGAATTTACAGAAACAAAACATATAAACTTTGATGTGAAAGGTGCCCTGTGAAGCAACTTTCATATCAAAATTGACACTTGTGAGAGCGAAAAAAGCTTAGAACCATTTGAAATTAAAGGACTCTAAGCTTTTTTTTTGCTTTTCTGCAAGATGCTGCATCCTATCAAAATTTCATGCATTTATTCATTGATTGACGGCATAGTCAGTTCCCGGGAAAAAGCGGTTAGGAGATTAATGCCATCCCAAATATAGTGAAATGTCAGTGATTGTCCGATTGGAACAATGCGGGTAAAGCATCGGCCTTGGGAACGGGTAGCGAAATTGCATAATTCCTGCTGACTAAAGCCGTAAACGGAAAGGGTTTGATCTCTATACGATATGAAAGGCAGCAAGTCGACTAATGTATTTACTTCTGTTTCCCAAAAAACTCCATTTCCAGGATGCTGTTGGCGAAGCTCGGGAGTTATCTCTCGGATGTGTACGCGATACGGATGGTCGGCAGATGCGGAAGAGATAGAATTGGCGATACCCTGGGCGGCCAAACGATAGCCGCAAACCATCCGGTTGATCCGGCTGGCGCTATCTTGCATTACTTGTTTTTCTTCAATGATGGTTTTAAGACCATCCCAGAAACGCTGTTTTGCAGCATAAATAATAGGGTCGCTACCTACCCAGGCTACCAGGCGGGGTGACGAGCAGGCGTTTTGGTTGAACCAGAAGGCATCATTATAAAATTGTTCAAGCAGCTGCTTATATTCGTCTGCGGGCGCAGCCAATATTTTTTCCGCCTGCAAAGCGCACCATGAAAATTTATCTGCGAATGGAATTTCGACTGCTGCCGGCGGCAAAGGAATAGAGCGGATCTGGTTGATGGTTTGGTCACCGCCCCAAATAACACGGACGTGGCAATAAGAAGAGAGTATCTTTGTAATTTCATCTTCATGCCCATAACTCAGAATGATATTTCGCTTGCGGATCGGCGAAAATCTCTCGTCCAGCAATATATCGTTCAATAATTCCAGCAATGACCGCAATTGCACATGGCTGCGCGAAGAAAGGCGGATAATATTCGCATTGCCGGTCAACAGGGCTAAAAACCAAGAATACATAAAAATGCTATCCACATTGGTTGGCGCAATATGCAATACCACCCCTCTGGGCTGTGGGGTTGAACTCCGGTAATATTGTCTATATTCCTGCATGATTTGGTAAATGTGGGATTTTCTCATCCAATAGGCCATGGCAATGAGTTCCGGCTGTTTCCGGATCTTCTTTGAGTTCATTATACGCAGCGAAACGGTGTGGACAAAATCGAGCAATACGGGATCGAAAGGAGCAATGAGAGATTCCTTGGCCAAACATTCAACATCCTGACGCCAATTGTGACACGATATGGCCAGTGGAAGAAGAATTTCCATTATAATATCCCCCTGTCAAAGGCATGGGTATCACTGCAGCCCCTGATTTCTGACGCCGGCAGCCGGCCTTCGATCGTGAAAAATTTTCCTTTTCGGCCGCAGCGGCAGGTGTCTTCACCCCAAATTGTCCCGATGTCTTCGGTCAGAAGGCTGTGACCAGGATAGCTGATGGGCAAAGCGCTAACTGTTTGCACAACTCCGGCCTGGCCGATCGGATTGGGTTCCAATGTAGTAAAATTGCGAATGATAATATCGGCAAAATCCGGGGTATGCAGGTATCCGTATTCACATTCCACATAGACGGAGCCCACTTGTTCAACCATTCCGTAAAAATTATGAATACGCCCAATGCCTGTTTCTTTTTGCAATGCGGCTTTAAAGGCCGTGTTGTCAACCGCAAGGTCCTGCATTTTTTTCCATCCGCCGCTATGGATTAATATACTGTTTGTCAAATTTAGCCTTTTTTGTTTTTGGATAAGTTCCTGATAGAAATATTTCCAGATCATAAATGTAAAACCGAATAGCAATAACGGCTGTCTTTGATGTTTTTCCAAAAAAGCAAAGAATTCTTGCCAGCGCACATTCATATCCTGATCCAAAAGGAAGAAATGATCGGAACCAAAAAAATACATTCCCATAAGACCGGCACCACGTGCGCTGAATACTGGTTTGATTATCAACGAATATCATTGGCAGGCGTTTTTTGCCGATGAACGAGGTAATGATGGACGTTAATGCCTGCGTTTGGCGAAAGGCTGTTTCGCTGTCCAGATAAATCGTTGAGACTGCTTGTGAAGTCGTACCGCTTGAAGTTAAGGTTTTAACAATTTGTTCTTCGGAAATGCTGGCTAAGTTCAAAAGCTTGAATAATCGGACCGGCAGCATAGGAAAGGAGTGCGGAATTGTTTCAGCGTTCGTCTGATGTCCCAATGCCTGCAGGATGCGGCGATATTCCGGACAATGCTGACTATGGTATGCGGTCAGTTTATTCAACACAGCCAATAATTTCGGCTGTTTCTCTTGGCTCGACAAAGAATAGGGGTTTTCTGTAAAAAAATCCGCAAGAATCATTCCAAAAACCTCTTTTGCAATTCTTGATAGTCTGTTTTTCCTGTGGGCAAGTGCGGAATATCAGTTTCAACCTTTATCGTAAACAAGGAAGAATGAATTTTCAGGTGCTGTGAAAGAACCGCTTTAACCTTGGTGAACAGGCCGGCATTGGACAGGATGACAATTAAATGATCATCACTGCCGATGCAATAACAATTTGTTTGGCAAAGATTTTCTAAAGTTTGTTCGATTTCGTCCAGATTGACTCTCTGTCCCACTAATTTTAAAAACCGTTTTTTTCGTGCGGTAATATAATATAATCCTGTAGCTGCATCCATGCGGGCAATGTCGCCGGTCGCCAGTTTACCTTGCAGGATATCTCCAAGCGCCAGGTCCTTGCGGGATTCGGCATAGCCAAGCATAACATTGGGACCATAGTAGATGAGTTCGCTGTTCGTTTCATCAATTGCAAACTTGCCTTTCGGGATTGCAACGCCAATGGAACCGAGGTTGTCCAAGAGCTTGTCCTGCGGAACATAACTCATGCGGGCGGTAGCTTCTGTTTGGCCGTACATGACAAAAAAACGAATGTTTTGTTTGCCGGCCTGAACGGAAAAATATTTTTGGAGGTTTACATCAAGCCGGCCGCCTGCCTGGGTCATTGTTTTCAGCGAAGGCAATTTCATATTGCTGAACTGCAGGCGAAACAGCATTTGATACGTATAGGGTACACCGGCCATTGATGTGGCTCCATAGCGTTGAAAAAAAGCCCAAAACGTTTCTGTCATGAGGGATTCATCCGTTAACAAAAGAGTAGCGCCGATATTCAGATGGCTGTTGATGACAGACAAACCATAAGAATAATGCATGGGCAGCGTGGTAATTGGTCTTTCTTCCGAAGTAAGCATAAGATATTCGGCAATTGAATCGGCATTTGCCTGTAAATTTTCGTAGCTCAGTCGCACTAGTTTAGGACTGCCGGTTGAGCCGGAAGTGGTTAAGAGAAGCGCCAATTCGGTATAAATTGCCGGTTCGTTTTGGAGAACGGTTGTTATCTGCAAGGCATAGCCGTCCGTAGAAAAAGTGACTTCGAAGTCTTGGTATTTTTCCTGTTCTTCGGGGAGCCACAACCAATCAGGACGATATGTTTCGATTAAATTGCTGACAAAGGAACGATCTAGGTTGGCGTCCAACAAGTAAACAGACTGTTTTTGCTGCAAAGCGGCTAAATAACAGGCGATGCTTGCCGGATTATTTTTGCAAAAAATAAAACCTAATGTTTTTCTGTTATGATGAATTTCTGCCGCGATTTTATTGACAATTGCCTGCAACTGGCCGTAAGTGCATATTCTATCGGTTTCGGCTTGGATCAAAGCAATCTTCGCGGGCGGATGATTTAAATTCCAGAAATACACAGCATCAACTCCTGTCTGTGTCTGCGGCTGCCAAAGAATAGCGAATTAATCAAACCGCATGCCGTATTTTACTAAAATTTCTTTTGCGGCTTTAAACGTACGTATGGCAATAATGTCTACCGTTTCGATCATAGTATCCAGCTCTTCATCTAAAGCGCTGATTAAATTCATGTGAGCCACGGAATCCCATTCAGGGATGCTATTGTAGGCTAAATCGTCAGTTATCCTTTCTATGGGCAGATCCAATGAGTCGGCAAATATTTTTTTTAAGCGTTGTTCCATGATGATTCCTCCTACTGAATTTTGAACATTGTTTACTATAATTACATGCAATAACTATGCCAGACAATATATGAATTTTATATTATTTCAACCGTCAAGATGAAATAAAAAACAGCAAGGAGTTTAAACCGTAAATGAGAACTGATATAATTAAATGATAGCAATAAGCGGGTTTTAGACTGTGAACGCATAGATTCGGCAGGATATGCAAGATGCAATAGTTTCAATTGATAGCTTTAGGCAGCACCATTTTCTCACCCTACGCTATTTGTGGATCGATAATTCATGATAATTAACCGTGTGTTATTAACAAATTATTTTGGAGGCGAGCCAATGACCGGGGGATTGAAAAAAGGTTCGGAACGATGCCGGGATGTAACTTTTGAACTGGAGGCAATCATCAATTCATCTTATGATGGTATTTTTATTACTGACGGCGAAGGAAAAGTTCTGCGGTTTAATAAAGCGTATGAACGGATAACCGGCATAGAACTCAAAGAAGCGGTCGGTAAAAATATGCATGATTTGGTGGAAGCGGGTCTTTACGACCAGTCGGTAACAGTACTTGTAATTAAAACAAAAAAAACGGAAACGATCAACCAAATCATCCAAAGGACCAATAAAACAGTTCTTGTAACCGGGAATCCTATTTTTGATGAACAGGGAAGATTATTTCGCGTTGTCACGAATGTCCGGGACGTGACTGATTTGGTGCATTTGCAGGATCAACTTTCAGCAAGCAAAGAACAAAGCCGAAGATATAAAGCAGAATTAGAACATTTGCGATCTATTCATACTAAACACGCGGATATTATTTATAGGAGCCAAGCGATGGCTCGTGTAATCGAACTGGCTGCCAAGGTAGCTGACGTTGATTCTAATGTCCTTATTACCGGAGAATCCGGTACAGGAAAAGAACTTATCGCCAAACTGATATATAATGCAGGCAAGGGTCCAAAACGGCCGTTTATTAAAATTAACTGCGGGGCCATACCTGAGCAGTTGCTGGAATCGGAATTGTTCGGGTATGAGGGCGGGGCTTTTACTGGAGCCAAAAAAGAAGGCAAGCCCGGCATGTTTGAACTTGCGAATAGCGGCACATTGTTCTTGGATGAAATCGGCGATTTGCCGTCCATACTGCAGGTTAAATTATTGCGGGCTATACAAGAAAAAGAAATCATGCGGGTTGGCGGAATTAAACCGATCAAGGTAAATGTCCGCATTATTACCGCGACCCATCGTGATCTGTTATCCATGGTGAAAGCGAAACAATTCCGCGAAGACTTGTATTACCGGCTGATGGTTGTTCCGATCTGGATCCCGCCGCTGCGGGAAAGACGGGAAGATATTCCTTTACTGGTTATGCATTTTCTGGATAAATTTAATGCCAAATTTAATTTAAAAAAACATGTGTCACCGAATGTTATGGATCGTTTTGTCAAGTACTGTTGGCCCGGCAATGTGCGGGAAATGCAGAATGTTATTGAACGAATGGTTGTAACCTCTGTAGAGGATGAACTGAAAGAGCAATTTTTGCCAGACTCGATTTATAAAAAAACCATGTATATTCCCAATAAAACTGCCAAATTGAAAGAGGCTATGGATGAAACAGAAGCGTATTTAATTAATCAAGCTCATATAAAATATGGTTCCTGGCAAAGAGCCGCCATGGAATTAGGGGTAGATAGGACAACTATTTTTAGAAAAGCGGCAAAATATGGCCTCCTTGAGTAGCAAAATTGCAACAGTAGCAATATTGCACACTGGCACAATCTCATAATATTCAAGCGTTATTTTTCAAGCGTGGCATTTTTGCACAAAAAATCATGACAATAATAATTGAAAAGTAAGAAAATTCATGCGAAGTAGAAGGTAATCGTACCTTTTGCTTCGTTTTTTTGCTGTTGGCATAAATTTTGCACATAGAGATAACCGAGATTAAAGTTGGAATGGTAAAACATAAGAGGAAGGAGTGAAATGGATTTATTAGCTGTTGTCATCGTGTTATGATCAATGTAATTTAAGGAGGGCTAGATTTGTATGAGTTTATTAGGTCCTGTCTATAAGAGGGAACACGGCAAACCACAACCGTATATACCACTTGGACCCTTTCAGCTTTGAAATAGCTGATTATACTCAAGGTTTAATTATGTGTGCCGTATGTTTAGGTATCATTCCTATCTTGCAAGAATATCTTGGCATGCCGTTCGAAATTGCCATTACTATCGTTATACTGAACGGCTTTTTATATCTCTGGCATTCTCATTTAGGTGATCCCGTTGTTCCCGGATGGATAACCCCGGCTATTCCGCTATTGCTCCTTTGGCTAAAAACCTTTCCTGAAGGAGTACCCAGAATGCACGCATTGATTGCGTTTGAGATGGAACTCGGCCTATTTGCCTTTATATTAGGGGCTACAGGGTTGGCAAAAAAATTCGTTGACGCTGTTCCGGATGCGTTAAAGGCAGGAATTTTGTTAGGCGCTGGTATCGCGGCTGTAAGATTGGTATTTGATAAAGGGGGCAGATTTGATACATACCCCATTACGGTTACAATAGCGATTGGCTTAGCTTTTTACATCCTCTTCTCAGCTCATTTTAAATCTTTGCGGGCCAAAAACCCGATTTTCAAAACAATATCTGATTTAGGCTTGTTACCTTCTTTGTTGCTGGCAGTCGTTTTAGTACCTTTGGTGTGCGAAGTTTCTTGTCCGGCACTGGAATTGGGTA
>CAYUNV010000041.1:0-4861 GCA_964446265.1 uncultured Negativicutes bacterium
TGATACTAACAGTGAAATCCCAGAAAGATTACAGATGCCGATTTACAAAGATGAATCATATGCTGCAGGAACAGACAGTCAGGAGCAGGCTATGGCCATTACTGAAGAGGCTGTTCATAATATTGATACTAACAGTGAAATCCCAGAAAGATTACCGATTCCGATTTACAAAGATGAACCGTATGCTACAGGAGCAGACAATAGTAATCAGTATAATACCCCAGACTGTTTTGGTGGATCTTTGGATAACAGAAGACCGTATCTTAAAGAAATGCCGAACGGTAAATCTGGCAGTCAAACGTCTGAAAAAAAATCTGTAACGAACGGGGTAAGTGGTATCCCTATAACTTGTAGCCAAATCGAATTAATAAATAGGATGTCCAAGATTTCTGGCGAGAGGGCTAATCTGAGTGATAGCGAGATAACTATTAACAAGCAAAATTCAGGCCATGTGACTGAGAAGGTAAAAAAACCAAATGCTTTTGAAGTTACAGAGCAACTCTTAAGAAAGTATCAATTTGCTTTGTATAAAGAAAGTATCTATGTATTTTGCGGCAACTATTATAGGCTTTTCACGCAAGCAGAAACTTGCCGACTCATAAAAGCTACTTTTATGAATGAGGCATGTGCAAGTGGTTCGAACAAATTTTTGACTGAAGTGTATGACTTTCTATACCACGATAGCAGAATCCTCAAAACCGAAAATGTTTTGTGGGAAATGTGGAACCTAATTGCGTTCAGAAATGGGTTTCTCGATGTGCAAACGGGCGTTTTTTATCCGCCAAATCCAGATTATTTCTTTCTTTCCTTTATCGATGTTGATTATGGTACTAATTATTCGGGTGATTGTCCGCAATTTAAAAATTTCTTGTGGACCATTGCAAGTGGCAATGAATTACTAATTAAAAGAATATGGGAGATGATAGGGTACATTTTCTCTAATGATGTTCGTGGCAGGTCTTTTTTCCTGATGCAAGGAGTTCCTAGAAGCGGAAAGAGTACTCTGGGAGAATTTATTTGTAGCTTTTTCCCGGAAGAAGCTCGGACAGCATTAAGTTTAGATGAAATGGCAAATAACTTTGCGTTGGGGAATTTGCACGGCAAAGCGATTTGTGTGGATTTAGACTTGCCGAATGGGATAATCAGCCATAAAGATATTGGGAAGTTAAAAAAAATTACAGGCAACGATTCAATTACGGCGGATGTTAAATTCAAACCAAGGGTAAAGTTTAAGAACCGCGCTAAACTGCTATTTGCCACAAATCACGCATTTGAAATGGCAAGTGATGATCCGGCGGTATTAGACCGGTTGATAGTGATACCTTTCAATGTAGCCATCCCGCGGGAACAGTGCAATTATAATTTGCTAGAGTCGTTTGAAGTTGAGCGGCTTGCAATTGTTAAAGAGGCAATTTTTTATTACCGACAATTGGTTTTGAATAAATATACCTTTAGCGGGAATTTTATTGTAAATGAAAATGTTGTTTCCTATAAAAAAAAGGAGGAGTATAGCGGAATGACTATTGGAGTATCGCCCCAAGAATTGATTGAAGAATTTGTAAATCATTGTTGTCGATTAACTTCTGATGGGAGCTTTGCCTTTACCACTGACTTATTTAATGCGTATAACGCATATTATGCCGATAAACCTATCGCATTAGGTGGCATAAAAGCATTTTCAAGAGCATTAAACGAAACGTTTAAAGAGTATGTTAGACGGGAACGAAGAAGACGGACACCTGACGCGGACCCAGAAAGTTACTTTTTAGGGATCGTATTGAAAGATAGTTTCGTCGCATAAGGTGATAGTGGAGACAATGGAAAAGCTAATCGAAAAATTTGTTGGTCGGCAGTCGTTTGCAAAACACAAGTAAAGTTGAAAGGAATGAGGAGTAAAATGAAAAAATCAAGAGTATTTTATTATGGTGTCTACGGATATAACGCCATGGCAGTGTTCGATACATGGGATCAAACACTAACCTGTAGAAAATATTTTAAAGACGTTTCATTGAAGAAATTTTCGACGTTTTTCGAGGCAGAGGAGTACGCGATTGCGGGGTTTGTTGATCAGATATGTTTTGAGAAATACAGCTTTGATGGTCGTATACCGGAGCATCTTGTGGTTAACAAAATTGTTTTCAAGAAAAATATGTAAATTAGGGGAGGCGCTTTTCATGAAAAAAAGGTACTATGCAGTGTATGGCTCTCATTCTTGTGCTGTTCTTAGCTCGTGGGAAACTGTGCAGAGGTTAGAAGGAAATTTTCGTGGCATCGCTTATAAAAAGTTTCCGACATTCGAGGAGGCAAAAGAGTATGCGCTCAAAGGCTTTTTGAGGAGAGTATATACATCCACAGAAGGGATCAAAGAAAAATACGCAGATCAGCTGGTGGAAGAGGATCATATAATTTATTTAATCCACACATGATGCGGGCGCACGGTCGTATCGAAGGTATTTCGTGTTACTGATAAAAAATAAAAACTTTGGAGGAATAAAAATGGAGAATAATAGCACTAAGTTGTTTGAACTACAAGAACTTCTCGCTAGCAACGGTGGCCCTCTACCGATTTCACGGGCTGGAATTTACGCATTGGCGGCGAAAGGTGATATTCCTACTGTAAATA
Source organism: uncultured Negativicutes bacterium (assembly GCA_964446265.1). Lineage (GTDB taxonomy): Bacteria > Bacillota > Negativicutes > CTSoil-072 > CTSoil-072 > CTSoil-072. Next base: position 2,624 of record CAYUNV010000041.1, read on the forward strand.
TAGGACGGAGACGATATGTGCCTTCTTGGTACATCGATAGTCTGTTGATGCCTCCATCAAAATTTAAAGGAGCATGAAAAAATATGAGGCTGGCTTTAATAGCCAGCCTCATTCTACTAGAAGGGGGAGAAATATTTTGGCACGAGCAAAAGGTGATGGAACGATTTATTGGGATGAAAAACGTAATTGCTATTTTGTAATTGTTACCTATCAAGATCCTATTACCGGTAAATCAAAACGAAAAAAATTAAAGGGTGCTGAAACCAAAAGTCCAAAGGGTGAATCTGCCTCGCTTAAGATAGGAAAAAAGTGGCTGGATCAGCTTGCTTCTGGGTTATTGCCGGATTCGGATAAAATAACACTATGGGAATGGTTGGAGCGATGGTTACAAGATTATGCAAAACCTAGGGTTCGCATTAAGTCGTTTGATAAATACGAAAGCTGCCTTCGCCTTTATATCAAACCAAAGTTGGGGAACATTCTTTTGCTGAAATTAAAAGCAACAGATATTCGTCACTTGTTGCAGCAATTGTTGAAAGATGGCGGGCGAGAAAAGACTAAAATTGTCGACGGACAAACTTTGAAAGAACGTCGCGGTTTGTCTAGTTTAACAGTAAGAAATACGCGACGGTATTTAATTATGGCATTGGATCAGGCCGTAAAAGAGGGCCTGATTATTCGGAATGTATCACGAGATGTCGATCCGCCAAAGCTTATAAAAAAAGAAGTGCAAGCACTTACCCAAGAACAAGTCGTAAAACTTCGCACGGCTGCAAAAGAAGTAGGAGAAATGCCATATATGGCAATTTCATTAGCATTGGCGGCAGGGGTGAGGTTGGGAGAACTTTTTGGTTTATGTTGGGATTGCGTGGATTTAAATAAAGGGTCTATTTATATAAAGCGATCCATTATTACCAGTCATGGTACCCGAGGTGATTTTCAGGAGCCAAAAACTTCAAAGTCTCGCAGACAAATTCCTTTGCCGGAAGAAATTATTAAAGAATTGACGATGTATAAGGCTTGGCAGGATGAACAAAAAAATATATTGGGTGATAAATGGGATAATGATGATCTTGTTTTTGCAAATGCCTTTGGACGCGTAGTAGAAACAAGCAATTTCAGTTCTAAAACGTTTAAAGAAATATTGCGTCAAGCTGGTATTCCTGATAGTGTGAAATTTCACGACTTGCGCCACACTCATGCCACTTTATTGCTTTTGAGAGGGGTAAATGCTAAAGTGGTGCAGGAACGACTTGGGCATTCGACCATTTCTATGACGCTGGATACATACTCACATGTTCTTCCAGACATGCAGGATACTGCGGTAAAAGCGTTAGAAGGGTTGTTTGAACAGCCGGAAGAGAATAATCCAAGGGATGAATGAAATTAAAATTCTCAACATGGATAAAATAATATGTTTTCGTGTTTAAGATTGGCCAATAATAACCGTATAATTGGTGAAACTAAAAAACGGTAGGTAAAGTCCCTTTAAGGCTGGAAAACTAGCTTTAAAGGGACTTCTTTATTGATGAAAAATACTTGTAAAATTTTAGAAGACGTAAGATATAGATACAATTATGTGCGGTAATGAGCAAAGTATTTACGAACAAGTTTTTTTGTCGGCATATGGTTTGGGCATTGCAGTTATTACTCCTAAGTTAAGGGATCATTGAGCAATATAAGCCGTATCATTGAGGAAAATAAGAATTGTAAAAGTATTACTTTTTTTATTGGTTTACTGGTCAGGCTAACGGTATGGGTGTACAATAGAAAGTGGAGTTTTTTACCCAATTACATACTGTGCGCAGATTTAAATTATGACAATAGATATTTATTGTAGGTATGATTTATCGATATGTAATACCACGCTGAAGCGATAAAAGATAGTATAAATAAATACCCCCCACGTCCTAATAATTCCAGTATCCATACTGGGTTAAGGGAGAAGAAAGGAGTTTATAGATGAAAACAATCAAATCAGCATGCCGGTTACAACCTAAAGCCCTTGAAATAAATGTTGGCGACCAGATCGAGCAACTCGAGCAGATCATTCATGATACTAATGGGCGGGATTACTTTAAGAAAACGTTCATAACCGATGGCATGAAGATTCTTCTTTCCAGAGGGATGGCACGTCTTGCCGGAAAATCAACCGATACCGTATTTCATCTTAAACAAGCCATGGGCGGTGGTAAAACGCACTTGATGGTTGGATTTGGACTGCTAGCAAAAGATTCG
>CAYUNV010000041.1:4871-17803 GCA_964446265.1 uncultured Negativicutes bacterium
CTTAGAGAGGCACAAATAGGTTCCATGCCATATCAGTCAGATTTCGATACAGCAAATATAGCCGCTTTTAATGGACGTAACAATCCGCATACTTATTTCTGGGGGGAAATTGCTCGTCAGTTAGGCAAAGAGGGCCTCTTTAAAGAATATTGGGAGTCCGGAGCAAAGGCTCCTGACGAACAGGCATGGATAAATTTGTTCGATGACGAAAAACCGATTCTTATTCTTTTGGACGAGATGCCTCCATATTTTCATTATTACAGCACTCAGGTATTAGGGCATGGAACGATTGCCGACGTGGTTACCAGAGCATTTTCTAATATGTTGATTGCAGCTCAAAAAAAGAAAGATGTCTGTATTGTCGTCTCTGATTTGGAGGCTGCATATGATACTGGCGGGAAGTTAATTCAACGCGCTCTTGACGATGCGACACAGGAGCTGGGGCGTGCGGAAGTTTCTGTTACTCCAGTTAATCTAGAATCTAATGAGATTTATGAAATTCTTCGCAAACGGCTCTTTCTTTCGTTGCCGGATAAAAGCGAGGTAACAGAGGTTGCGTCCGTTTATGCGTCACGGCTGGCAGAAGCAGCAAAGGCAAAAACAGTTGAAAGAAGCGCTGAGGCGTTGGCCAACGAAATTGAATCAACTTATCCTTTCCATCCAAGTTTCAAGAGCATTGTTGCCCTGTTTAAGGAAAATGAAAAATTCAAACAAACGCGTGGATTGATGGAATTGGTTTCGCGTCTTTTGAAGTCCGTATGGGAAAGCAGTGAAGACGTATATCTGATTGGTGTTCAGCATTTTGATCTGTCCATTTACGATGTTCGTGAGAAACTTGCCGAAATCTCTGGGATGCGAGATGCGATTGCAAAAGATCTTTGGGATTCCACTGACAGCGCCCACGCTCAGATTATTGACATCAATAATGGGAATCATTATGCAAAACAAGTTGGAACTCTATTGCTCACAGCCAGCCTTTCCACTGCGGTCAATTCTGTAAAAGGACTTACTGAAGGTGAAATGCTTGAATGTTTAATCGACCCTATTCATCAAGGAAGTGTTTTTTTAACTGCATTTAGTGAGCTTCAAAAATCAGCCTGGTATTTACACCCGACACCAGAAGGACGCAATTATTTTAGTCACCAGGAAAATTTAACAAAAAAGCTTCAGGGTTATGCGGATAAAGCTCCGCAAAATAAAGTGGATGAACTGATACGCCATCGTCTTGAAGAGATGTATAAACCGGTAACCAAAGAAGCTTATGAAAAAGTATTACCTTTGCCTGAAATGGATGAAGCGGAAGCTGTTCTTAAAACAGGACGAGCCCTATTGATAATCAGTCCAGATGGTAAAACTCCTCCTGGTGTTGTTGCGAATTTTTTCAAGGGTTTGATTAACAAAAATAACGTGTTGGTTTTGACTGGCGACAAATCATCTATCGCCAGCATTGAAAAAGCTGCCCGTCATGTCTATGCAGTAACAAAAGCGGATAATGAAATTTCCGGTTCACACCCGCAACGAAAAGAGCTGGATGAGAAGAAAGCTCAATATGCCCAGGATTTCCAAACCACCGTTCTTGCGGTTTTTGACAAACTTTTCTTTCCGGGGAACAATAAGGTAGAAGATGTGCTTCGACCGAAAGCACTCGATAGTACATATCCATCGAATGAACCCTATAATGGTGAACGGCAGATTGTAAAAACGCTGACTTCTGATCCTATTAAGTTGTATACCCAGATTGGCGAAAATTTTGATGCTCTTCGAGCTAGAGCAGAGTCGTTGCTTTTCGGCTCTCAGGATGAGGCGCGCAAGACTGATTTACTGGACAAAATGAAGCAGAAGACGCAGATGCCTTGGCTTCCAAGCCGCGGATTTGATCAACTGGCTATTGAAGCGTATCAACGCGGCACATGGGAAGATTTGGGAAATGGATACATCACAAAAAAACCAAAACCAAAAACAACAGAAGTCATTATAAGTGAAGACTCGTCCCCAGATGATTCGGGCACGGTGCGGTTGAAGATTGATGTGGTGAATGCAGGAAACAGTCCTAGAATTTATTATGCAGAAGACAGTGATGTTTCTGAAAGCAGCCCAGTACTTAGTGACAATACGTTAGCAACCAAAGCACTGCGAGTTCAGTTTCTTGCCGTTGATCCTACTGGAAAAAACATCAGTGGCCCCCCTAAAACATGGAACAATCGGTTGACACTGCGCAACCGATTTGACGAAATTTCCCGAGTGGTAGAACTATTTGTCGCTCCAAAAGGTTCTATTAAGTATACTTTGGATGGTTCAGAAGCACGAAACGGAATTGATTATGCAGGTCCGATACAATTGGGAGATGAAGAAACGACAGTTTATGTCTTCGCTGAGTGTGAAGGTCTGGAGGAAAAGCGGAACTTTATTTTTTGCAAGTCCGGCACCAAGGAAGTCCCCATTATTAAAGAGGTTCCCGCGATTTTATATAGTCCTTCACCAAAACGCTTGGATAGTTGTTCGAAAACATATGAGGGATTGAAGATGGCTAAAGAAAAAGGCATCGAATTTGAACAGGTGATGCTGATGGTTGGTTCTGCACCAAAGGCGATCAATCTTTCTTTAGGAGAAATTAAGATCAGTGCGGAGTTTATTGAAAAGGCGCTGGGACATCTTCAAACTCTCCTTAGTCCGGATGCACCTGCGATTATGACATTTAAAAAAGCCTACACGCCAACTGGTTATGATTTAGAGCAATTTGCCAAGCAGTTAGGTATTGAGATAGGCAATGGAGAGGTTGAACAAAAATGAGTGGAACTACAGATTTTGGAGCGCCAACCGAATTTGGTATGCACCATTTTTATGTAGACATTCCTGCAGCTCCGAGGGATGCTATCTGTATTTATGAGGATTTTGGCTTCGATGGTGAGGGAGCCCGCCGTGAAACAGTTGAATGTAGACTGGTTCTTGCACGTGAGCTTTGGAACAAAATTCGGGATGACGCAAGAAGAGACTTTAACGAACGCTTAAAAACCAAAAAGCAAAGTACCGGCAATTGGACAATCGGAAAAGTCAAATTGGACCGCTTCCTGGGGAGAGAGTTGTGTGTCCTAGGCTGGGCAGCGGAGCATGCGACGCCTGATGAGTGTCTTGTCATATGCCAAAAATGGCTGGCATTGCGTCCTGAAGAGCGCTGGTGGCTTTACAGCAAAACAGCTTCAGAGGCAGGGAAAAATAATCAGTCCGATCGAGGCTGGCGCAAGGCTCTTTACTGTGCCTTATCTGACGGTTTAAGTATTAAGCTTGAACCCAAAAGGAAGCCAAAGATAAAAAAGAAACCAGAAGAAGAGGCTATGACTCTTTTTAATTTCATAGAAAAGGGAGATATCTAATGGCACTAGCACCATTTGAATGGAAAGATAAACCGGCACTGATTGAACGTCTCTTTCCGGTTCAAAAAATATCCGCTGAAAGTTACAAAGAACAGATGGCTAATACGGGTAAAGCTCTTACTGCCCTTGGGAATTACTGGAAGGGAAGAAAGCCACTTGTTCTGAATAAAGCCTGCATTTTGGGAGCATTACTCCCTGTTACAGATGATCAGCTTAAAGATTTGGAAGTTTTTGAGATGTTGATGGGGATGGACTCTGAGTCAATGCAAAAACGGCTTAAAGAAAACCTTCCTGCAACCAAAAAAGAAACTGTTAGTAAGTTTTTAGTTCTTCCATACAATGAGCAAGTGAAAAATGCAAAACGGCCTGAAGAAATAGGTGATCATTTATTCCTGCATGTATGGAATAAAGTAAATCAGCATTTGGGAACTTCAGCAACTTCATTTCCTGAGTTTATCGAGCAAGTGGGGATTGCTCGTTTCGGAAGACGTCCTAGATTTGCTGATGTATTTTCAGGTTCTGGTCAAATTCCCTTCGAAGCAGCCCAATTAGGTTGTGATGTCTATGCATCTGACATCAATCCGATTGCTTGTTTGCTTACTTGGGGAGGTTTCAATATCGTTGGTGCTAGTAAGAAAAAGAGAGATAAGATTATTCAGGAACAAGAACAACTTGTAAGACGCGTAAGAAAGGAAATTCAAGAACTTGGTATTGATTCGGACGGTAATGGATGGATAGCAAAAGCATATTTATATTGCTATGAGGTGGTATGTCCTGAGTCCGGTTGGAGGGTTCCATTACTGCCAACAAGGGTAATAAGCCAAGATTATAAAGCAGTTGCAGAACTTATTCCACTCCCAGATGAAAAACGGTATGAGGTCGATGTTCGCTTCGTAAATAGTGAAGAGGACATAAAAAATGCAAAAATCGGAACAGTACAAGGTAGTGATTTAGTTCACAGTCCAGACGGAATAAATATTTATAGGGTAAGTATAAAGACAATTCGTGGAGATTATAAGGAAGGAAGAGATAATAAAAATAAACTTCGATTGTGGAAAAAGAACGATTTTATCCCGCACCCAAGCGACATCTTCCAAGAAAAACTTTATTGCGTTCAATGGCAAAAAAAGGTAAACAAGAAAGTTCAAACAGAAATACGAGCAGTAACGATGGGTGACAAAGAACGTGAGCAATTAGTTATTGACTATGTAAGAGAACACTTGGAGGAGTGGCAGAAGAAAGGCTATATTCCCGATATGGTTATAGAAAAGGGATATAATACTGATCAGCCAATTCGCGAACGCGGCTGGACCCATTGGCATCATTTGTTTAATCCAAGACAGCTATTGGTTAATGGCTTAATCAACAAACATTGTACAGCTTGTTTGGCTCCCAATTTAGCCCAATTATTAAACTATAATAGCCGCCTATGTATTTGGCATAGTGCAAAAGGGCAAGGAGCAGGGAGTATTTCGCAGGTATTTTATAATCAGGCATTAAATACATTATTTAATTACGGATGCAGAAGCTCAGAACTGTCGTTAAAGAAAATTCTTGACCCAATAAAAAATCAACCGATGGATGAGCATGTTTCTTTTATAGTAGAAGCTCATCCTGCCCAAGAAATCGAAGTTGAAAACGACATTTATGTGACAGATCCTCCATACGGTGATGCAGTAAAATATGAAGAAATTACCGAGTTTTTTATTGCCTGGTTGAGAAAGAACCCCCCTAAGGAATTTGAACACTGGACCTGGGATAGTCGACGTGCATTAGCTATCAAAGGCGAGGATGAAGGCTTTCGCCAAGGTATGGTTGCTGCCTACCGTAAAATGACCCAAAAAATGCCGGATAATGGTATTCAAGTTTTAATGTTTACTCATCAGAGTGGGGCTATATGGGCAGATATGGCCAATATTATTTGGGCCAGTGGCTTACAAGTGACGGCGGCTTGGTATGTGGTAACTGAAACAGACTCAGCTATACGCCAGGGAACAAACGTAAAAGGAACAGTTATCCTAATTCTTCGTAAACGTCATCAAGAGCTTGAGAGTTTTCGTGATGATCTGGGGTGGGAGATTGAAGACGCGGTTAAGGAGCAGGTGGAGTCGTTAATTGGACTGGATAGAAAGGTTCGGGCTCAAGGCTCCGAAGGGCTCTATTCTGATGCTGATTTGCAGATGGCTGGATATGCTGCTGCTTTGAAAGTCCTGACAGCATACTCCTGTATCGACGGCAAGGACATGGTTACGGAAGCCGAAGCTCCCCGCCAAAAAGGCAAGAAGACTTTTGTTGATGAACTGATCGAATTTGCCGTTCAAACTGCCGTCCAATTTCTTGTCCCAGTGGGATTTGAAAGAATGGAGTGGCAGAAACTGTGGGCTGTGGAACGTTTCTATCTAAAGATGGTGGAGATGGAGCATCAGGGTGATAAAATATTGGATAACTACCAGAACTTCGCCAAAGCCTTCAAAGTCTATCACTTTGACCAGTTAATGAGTGACAGTTCCAAAGCTAATTCTGCGCGATTGAAGCTATCAACCGAGTTCAAAAGCACGATGATGTCCGGAGATGCTGAAATCGCGGGGACGCCGCTGCGGGCCTTGCTCTATGCTCTTTTTGAACTTTCCAAAGAGGTGGAAGTGGATGACGTGTTACTACACCTGATGGAAAACTGCCCCAACTATCTACCTAACAAAATTCTGCTTTCCAAAATGGCAGACTATCTGGCAGGAAAACGGGAAGGTCTTAAAGGTACGAAAACCTTCAAACCCGAAGTGGAGGCAAGCTGTGCACGCATACTTGCGGAGGCAATAAGAAACCAGAGGTTATAAAATATGACGTTAAAGCGTTTTTCATCTCGAACGGAAAAATTGGATACAGAATTTTTAGCTGAAGCTCTAAAGGGCGCATCAAAGTATTTCCGTATTGCAGGGTATTTTAGAAGTTCTGTTTTCGAACTGGTTGGTGAAGAGATCGCTCAAATTCCAGAAGTGAAGATTATTTGTAATTCTGAACTGGATTTGGCTGACTTTCAAGTGGCGATAGGGAGGAATACAGCTCTTAAAGAACGTTGGAATGAAGTGGATGTAGAAGCCGAAGCACTCTTGAAACAAGGCCGCTATCGGATTCTTGATCAGCTATTGCAGTCTGGTAATGTGGAAATCAGGGTCGTGCCGCGGGAGCGCCTGTTTTTACATGGGAAAGCTGGATCTATACATTATCCGGATGGCTGTCGCAAGTCGTTCATTGGTTCTGTCAATGAGTCGAAAAACGCTTTTCACCATAATTATGAGCTAGTATGGCAGGATGACGATGAGAAAAGCGCTGACTGGGTAGAGAAGGAATTTTGGGCTTTATGGAATGAAGGTGTTCCTCTGCCAGAAGCTATCATAGCAGAAATCAATCGTGTAGCTAATCGTCGGGAGATTACGGTAGAAGTATTGAAACCCGCAGAAATCCCGGCTGCAGCCATGGCCGAAGCTCCGATATATCGGGGCGGAGAACAATTACAACCATGGCAGCGTTCCTTTGTCACCATGTTTTTGGAACACCGGGAAACTTACGGTAAAGCTCGTTTGCTTTTAGCCGACGAGGTCGGAGTTGGGAAAACACTTTCTATGGCAACTAGCGCGCTGGTGAGCGTCCTTCTTGAAGATGGTCCTGTTCTCATTCTTGCTCCGTCAACGTTAATGATACAGTGGCAAATCGAGATGATGGATAAACTGGGTATTCCCACAGCTGTCTGGTCTTCTCAAATAAAGGCTTGGCTTGGTGTTGAAGGTCAGATTCTGTCCCCGCGCGGAGATGCAGCTTCTATAAAAAAATGTCCATATGGAATAGCTATTATCTCCACTGGATTGATCATGCATCAACGGGAGGGATCAGACTTTGTCAAAGAAGCAGGGATACTTCTTAAAAATCGATATGGAACAGTCATTTTGGATGAGGCACACAAAGCACGGGGAAGAGGTGGCCTTGGAAATAAAGCAATCGAACCCAATAATCTTCTTGTTTTTATGCAGCAAATCGGAAAACGTACTCGACATTTGATCTTGGGGACAGCTACCCCCATCCAGACGGATGTCCGGGAGCTTTGGGATATTTTGGGAATTCTGAATAGCGGTGCGGAGTTTGTTCTTGGTGACCCATTATCACCTTGGAGAGACTATGAACAAGCGATCCCATTACTGACGGGTAAACGCCGAGTATCATCTGAACAAGAGGCTTGGCGGTGGTTAAGCAACCCATTGCCTCCAGCCAAAGAACATTATATTGTTCAGCAGATTAGAGATTATTTGGCGATTAACTCCCAGTCGTTCTATTGTGCACATCGGTTTGAAGATCTGGACTATATGATCCAGAATATGTGGCTGTCGGAGTGTCTGGCTCCACAATTTTTCAAAGAAAATAATCCCGTATTGCGTCATACCGTCTTGAGAAAGCGAAAACAACTTGAAGACGATGGGTTATTAGAAAAAGTTGGTGTTAATACACACCCGTTAACCAGAAACCTAGTACAGTATCAGTCTCGCTTTGTTGGGTTGGGAATTCCAACAAATACGCCTTTTCAGGTGGCATATGAAAAAGCCGAAGAGTTTTGCACGCTTCTTAATTCCAGAACTAAAGCCGGCGGATTTATGAAATCACTAATGCTGCAACGTATTTGTTCAAGCTTTGCTTCTGGTTTAAAAACTGCACAGAAGATGCTTAAACATTCTATTTCAAATGAGGATGAGGATCGTATTGAAGAAGTAAAACATATCCTTGCTGAAATGACAACTGCCGAAATCGTCTGTCTCAAAGAAATTGAGACACAGTTATCACGTGCTGAGGCCGTAGATTCTAAACTCAATACTGTGAAGTGGTTCCTAACTGAATTCAGAACTGATGGGAAAACATGGCTTGAACACGGATGTATTATTTTCAGCCAGTACTTTGACACTGCGGAATGGATCGCGAAAGAGCTGGCAAAAGCATATAAAGATGAAGTTGTGGCAGTATATGCGGGTGCTGGAAAGAGTGGACTTTTCCGGGACGAGCAGTTTAACAATGTTGAACGTGAAGTCATAAAGGATGCATTTAGAAAACGCGAAATCCGTCTGGTAGTAGCAACTGATGCGGCTTGTGAAGGGTTGAACCTTCAAACAGTGGGTACCTTGATTAATATTGATCTTCCTTGGAATCCGTCTCGGCTTGAACAACGCTTAGGTAGAATAAAACGGTTTGGTCAGGCTCGTAAGTTTGTTGACATGCTCAATCTTGTTTATAGTGAAACACAGGATGAGAAGGTTTACAATGTTTTATCTGAACGTCTGCGCGACACTTATGATATTTTCGGTAGTCTTCCGGATACGATCGAAGATGAATGGATTAAAGACGAAGAAGAGCTTAAAAACCGAATGAACGAATACATGCACGAAAGGGAAAAGGCTCAGGATGCTTTTACTGTGAAATATCGTGAAACCATAAATCCTGAGGCGAATTTATGGGAACGATGTGCATGTGTTTTATCTCGTCGTGATATTGTAAAAAAACTTAGTGAGCCTTGGTAATAAAAGTTACATCCGTAAGTATTGTGTATGAGAAATACAAAAAGTCCTGAACTATAGATATTTTCCCTGTTTTCCAATAACAAGGCGCCTTCTGGTCTTTAATTCCGTCAATTATTGGACAAAAAACAACGTCTATTGCTGGACATTCTGATCCGGCAACAACACTGAAGAATAAAGCGAACGTAAATCATATAAAAAAATACAACCTGCTATAGATATTTTAGGTGTAGAGGTCTTCTTTGTGGACGATATAGGCCAAGTTGATTCTGCTTCTCGATAGGATATATAAGCAAAAAAGGATGGATTATGGGCAAAGAACAGTTTTTGACATACTTTCAACAAAACTTATGTGAAGCCTTGAGTCAGCTATTGCAAGAAGATTGGAATTTTGTGAATATTGTTGTAAGTGAAGAGAAAAATGACCTAGCAGGAACTTTTGGCGGATATATCGATATTGCAATCGCTAGTGAGCTAGATCCTAAAAAAATTGTAGCCATAGAGATAGAGAACAAATCTTCATACGTACAAGCAAAAACTAATATTGAAAAGTTGAAAAAATGGTCCCATGATTCGCAGTATAGGTCATGTTCTTTACTGCATGTTTTTAATGAAGATTGTAATCTTACAGAAAGTCAAATTAATGATCTTGTAAAATATGCTAAATATAATGAACGCAAAGGTCATGATTTTTACTATGATTTTACTTTCTTTCAAATATCAGATAAAAGATCATATCGATCGTTAGCACGTGATCTCGTTGATACTAAGGATTTTCGAACGCGCTTATGGAAATTAATTGAAGACGCTGGGTTAATTGATTAGCAGGAAAGAATATTGGATAATTGGTGGGAAATAGCCCCAATATGTAGATTGTGGTGGTGCGTATAGAAATATTATTAGTGGATTATTGGAGGCGATTTTTTGGATTTCCGATATTCAATAACTGCTGATGAACGGGAAAAACTGTATAACGAAGTTTGGACAGAGCCAGTTACAACAGTAGCAGGTAGATATGACTTATCTGATAACGGATTGAGAAAGCATTGCCGAAAGTACGGTATACCTTTGCCGCCTCTTGGCTATTGGGCAAGGGTGAGAGCAGGACAAAAAGTACAAAAGTCGTCATTGCCGAAAGTAACTGGGGAACTTAAAAAATATATACGTAATTACATAATAAAGTATCGGCCAGATATAGACCAATTGCCTGATGATGTATTAAAGAAAAATGAGGATCTTAGCCTGTTACAGGAAGAGACTAAAGCATTTATTCGAGAGACCTGTTCGCATATTCAAGTCAAAGGTCAGCTAAGGAATCCACATAAGCTTATCACTGAATATAAGGAAGAAATTATTTATAGAAAAAAGAGGGATAAAGCATTAAAACAGGCTAATTTTAGTTCAAGTTACTATGCAAGTGTGAAGAGTAAGTATCGGGATAATAATCCGATACTCCCAATAAATGTTTCAGAATTAAATATAAATAGAGCTTACAGAATTATTGATGCAATTATAAATACGCTTGATGACATGGAAGCGTATATAGCCGTTAGCCATGAACTTGGCGGAAAAGATAAAGGATCGTTTCGTATAATGCATGCATCTTTTCGCTTTGAAATTAAAGAGCAAGCAAGAAAAAAGAAAAATAGAAATAAAAATGAAGAGACGCCTTGTTTAGTATTGTCATTGTTTCCAGCAAGTTGGCTTTATCGTAGTACCTATGCCGAAATGACATATCAAGATCGAAGCACGGAACCACTCGAATTACAGGTTGGTAAAATTATATATGAACTGTTTATTGTGGCTAATAAATTACAAGTAATGGATGAATTGGAAAAAAGACAAGAAAAAAGACAAGAGGAAGAGGAACAACGACAACGTCGATTCGAAAAGATGCGAACGGGAGAGTTGGAAGAGCTTAAACTTTTAGAACAAGCTTCTTCAGACTGGGAACGGGCGGAGAAAATCAGAAGATTTACTGATTGTATGGAAGATAAAATTCTTAAATTGCATGATGATCTGGAGAAACAAAAATTGCTTAATTGGTTAAAATGGGCTCGTGACAAGGCGGATTGGCTTGACCCGTTAACGGATGTTAAGGATGAGTTATTGGGGAAAAGTCAGCATATTTTTGATGTCATATTGGATAGCAAAAGTGGTTCAAACTGAAAGAAGCATAACGTTTATTATCGGACGTGGGATTTTTATATTACAGGAGAAATTACATTTTTCGGATGTGCAAAGTTGCGGGTTGGTATATCGTAAAAAGGTTTCTGGCGAAGTGTCCAGCCGTGATGCCACTATGCGAGAATACAAAAAGTTTTACGGGGATTATGTTCATGATTGCTACTCTGCGCTAGAGTACAGCTTTCTCGTTATTCATACGGGACCTTGCTCGGTGTCAGGCCTGAGTTATTCAGTGTATTGTGTGGGGAGACGGTTCTTAATTTGTATATACGGAAATCATGTTAAATATCCGCAGCCCAGAATGGATCAAGAAAATTTTTACCATAATTCTACTTTATTACGGTGGTGAATTGATGCGGACGAAACAAGTCGAAGCAATGATTAGTTCATTTTGTCGGTGGGTTCAGCAGAAAGGATACCCGCTAAGTATTTGTAGAAAACTACCAGGCGTTTTGAGGAATGTGATATATAACGAGCTACCAAAGAGAGATGAAAGCTATGAAATTGTAATTCGTGATATGGCAGGTTCGGAAGGCCTTAATCTTTCATTTCTTCGTAATACCATTTGGGCATATCCGGAAATGGAACGAAAGAATTTAATGGTAGGGGTAATTGCACCATACTGGAGAAAAGGATGGCGAGACATAATTAGGGATGAAGGGGCACGTGAGTTAGTAAAAGACTTTTTCTTCTTTGCGTCTCAATATATTATGCGAGCAAGGGCTATTGATTTGTTGGGCGCATTATCGCTTGTTTATAGACGAAGCTGTGACTTTAGAGGATCTAGGATAGAAGGAGGAGATATTAGTCCGTACAGCCCATTATCATTAAAAGATTTTCGTGAAAAACGGATTTCTTGTTTGCTAAAAACCAAAATATCATCAAGAGAAAAGCAAACAATAAAGTTTTGCGAACTAATAAATTCCCTCGATCCTTTTGTAAATAGAACTATTTTTAATTATTTAAGGGCTGTTGAGTTATATGATCATGGATTTCTAGAAGAGGCTATTGTTGCATTAGATAATATAGTTGATATTGCTAGCCAATTTTTAAAAAGTCGTCTGAAATTGCAGGGAAATCGAGAAGATGTTATACAAAGTGCTTGGAAGCTTAGTGAAAGTAATAAGTTCATGATTATAAGACTTTATGACTTGAGATGTTTTTTTGGAGCACATCCAAGTATTAGTAAGTGGTGGGATTTTGGTGAGATATATGAGAATGAAGAAGAAGCGTATTTTGTTTTATGTAAACTGCTAATTACAAAACTTGTGGAAGAAGAAAATCGCAACCGTGTCGTGGAAAAAAATCCTCAATACTGGTCAGTATGGTTTGCGGATAATGCTGAGATGCTTTGGGATAGCATTTGGTTTCATCGTATACCATAGTGGTTAAAATTAAACCTTAAGAGTACGGAAGGGGTACGACTATGCCTAATAATGTAACAAATTGTTTAAAGATTATTGGGTCTCAAGAGCAAATTGACAGGGTGTTCGAATTTATAAAAATAGAAAAAATTAATAAAGAGCAAACGATATTTGGTAAGGGTACAATTGACTTTAACAAGATAACTCCAATGCCTCCTTGGGTTTTTAATGGTCCACTAGGTGTAAATGAGGAGGAAAAGTATGGGGAGGAAAACTGCTGGCATGAATGGAGTTTGCAGAATTGGGGTACAAAATGGAACGCTTATAATCAACCAGATGATAGGAATACAGAAGAGAAAATATACTTCACTACGGCATGGGAAAGTCCAGTTGATCTAATTAAAAAACTATCGTGGATCTTTAATGAAGTTACATTTGAGTTATCGTGGGCTGACGAG
>CAYUNV010000042.1:0-5180 GCA_964446265.1 uncultured Negativicutes bacterium
ACAATATAAAAAATGTTACCTTCTGTGGTTTATCACTACAGAAGGTAACGTTTTTTTCTGGACGAAGAATTTTATGTTTCCCGAATTTTGTGATTTGTGCTTAGGATTTTCCCCATGTAAAAACAGGTTCTACACGCTCCGGCGGAGCAATTGTCACGGTTTCTGTCTGTCCATGGTTAATCACTTGCATATTGATCGCGCCGAGCTTGTCGTTTTTTGCGCTCCAAACCGAGATATCAATATTTATGGTTGCATTCTTTTCTGAGCGGATTGTGAGCTGACCGGATTCTTTATTGATAATCGGTAAGGTTGTTTGTTTGGTTTGTCCGGAAATGCCGTCAATGTTCCATTCAACCTTGATGGTGGCCGGTTTTGCGGCTTCTGTGCCTGGCGCCATAAACCAACAGTTCCAAAACATGCTGGGTTGATCAATCTGGATTTGCAATTCTAAAGGTGTAGTGGCGACCGAAGCAGCAGGTGTTGCAGCCTGAACCGGCAAACAGAAGCAAAAAGATAGTACCGTTGCTAAAAATAGACCCCCAAATAACTTTCGCAAACGTAAGAAAGCCAAGAATAATCCCCCTCGTGTATGCTATTTACTAATTTTGTTATTATCATACCATAGATTGTCAGTTTTTTGCAAAGCCGGATCCAATAAAAAACATTTATTTTTCTGTTAATCCCCGATCTAAAAGGAGGGTCCCTGTGCCCTGTGGGTATCACAGGCTGTGCGAAGATAAAGGTTGCCGAATTTTCTAAATTGACGCTAAAGAAAAATATTGGCGAAATCATAAATTTAATATGGAAATGATACTATATATGGGTTATAATAATTTTGTCAGTACAATATATAGTGATTTGGGGGGCTGGCCGATGAAATGTCCGTTTTGTGGTTTTTTGGAGAGCAAAGTCATTGATTCCCGTGCGACAGAAGAAGGAAACTCCATTCGCCGGCGTCGTGAATGTTTGAGCTGCGGACGCCGGTTTACCACGTACGAAGTGGTGGAAGAAATACCGCTTATGGTGATCAAGAAAGATGGGCGACGAGAACTATTTGACCGGTCAAAGCTATTGAATGGATTACTAAGGGCATTTGAAAAACGGCCGGTTCCCCTCAATGTGATTGAGTCATTGGCGGACAATGTAGAAAAGGAACTTCGCAATACAATGGAACGGGAGATCCAAACCCGCCAAATCGGTGAAACTGTGATGCGGTATCTTAAAGACATTGATCAAATTGCTTATGTCCGGTTTGCTTCGGTGTATCGCCAGTTTGCTGATGTCGAGAATTTCAAACTCGAGCTTGAGGCGTTGATAAACTCACAAAAAAAATAATGGCTATTGCTGCGAAAGGTGAGGATGTTCATGTTTACAATGATTAAAAAGCGTGACGGACGGGAAGTACTATTTGATGAAGGCAAAATTACGGAAGCCATCTTTAAAGCTGCCAAGGCGGTAGGAGGAGCCGACAAGCAAATGGCGCTGGAGTTAACCTTAGATGTGCTTCGTTTTCTGAAACAAGAATATAACGGCGGCGGTTTTGGGGTCGAGGATGTTCAGGACGCCGTTGAAAAGATATTGATCGAGAAAGGTCATGCCCGTACCGCAAAAGCATATATTTTATACCGTTATAATCGGACCCGCATGCGTGATGCAAAGTCGGATTTAATGGATGCTGTTGCGGATATTTTGGTTGAGACCAGCCGTGAAAACGCAAATGTTTCTAATTCACCGTCAGCAAAAATGCTGCAAATTGCCAGTGCTGCCAGTAAAGCGTACTATTTAAACCGGTTAATTCCGGAACATTTAGCGACTGCACACCGGCGGGGCGATATTCACATCCATGACTTGGATTTTTATGGAAAAACATTAACCTGTGTGCAAATTCCGTTGGGCAAATTATTAATGTCCGGTTTTAACAATGGCCATGGCTTTATCCGTTCGCCCAAACGACCGGCTTCCGCCACGGCTTTGGCAGCCATTATCCTGCAAAGTTCGCAAAATGATATGCATGGTGGACAATCCTTCGCTTTCTTTGACCGTGATATGGCGCCGTTTATGGAAAACGCTAGCGAGGATGAAATCTACCAGGCAATGGAAGCGTTGATTTATAATTTAAACAGTATGCATTCCCGGGCCGGAGCTCAGGTGCCATTTTCGAGCTTGAATGTTGGCGGTGATACTTCTCCTGCCGGCAGAGCGGTAACCAAAAATATTCTTTTAGCGTATGAAAAAGGCTTAGGCCATGGTGAAACGCCGATTTTCCCCAATATCATCTTCCGTTTAAAAGCAGGGGTTAACTTTAACCCTGGCGATCCTAACTATGATTTGTTTCAATTGGCCATTCGGGTAGCAGCGCAACGCTTAAATCCCACATTCAGTTTTATGGATTCATCGTTTAATAAGCAATACGGCGATCAAGTCAGTTACATGGGGTGCCGGACTAGGGTCATGGCAGACCGTTTTGGTCCGGAAGTAACCGATGGTCGAGGAAATTTGAGTTTTACCACAATCAACCTTCCCCGGCTGGCTATCAACGCAGAACGTAATTTGATGAAATTTTATCAGAGTTTGTCTGATTTGATTGACACGACATGCGAGCAATTGTATCACCGGTATGAAGTCCAGGCTAATTTAAAAGTAAAAGATATGCCATTTCTTATGGGGCAACATCTTTATTTGGCTTCCGATGAATTAAGTCTGGACGATAAGTTGGAACCGGCAATCAAACATGGTACATTATCGGTTGGATTTATTGGTTTGGCAGAAACTCTTACGGCGTTAACTGGCTTCCATCACGGACAAAGTGAAGAAGCGCAAGTTTTGGGTGAAGAAATTGTCGCCTTTATGCGGAATAAAATTGATAAGGCATCGGATCAATATAATTTAAACTATACGTTATTGGCAACTCCGGCGGAAGGCTTATCGGGACGATTTGTAAAAATGGATTTAAAAGAATACGGCATTATTCCTGGGGTAACGGACAAAGAATATTATACCAATTCTTTCCATGTACCGGTAAACTACCCTATCAGTGCTTTTGATAAAATTCGGTTAGAAGGAACGTACCACAAATACACGAACGCCGGACACATCAGTTATGTCGAATTTGCTTCCTCTCCGGTGCATAATTTGAAAGCGATAGAAGATCTTCTTCGTTTTATGGCGAAAAGCGATATGGGGTATGCCGGTATTAATTTTCCCGTTGATTTTTGTGATGATTGCGGGCATTTGGGTGTCATTGACCAGGATACTTGTCCGGTATGCGGGCAAACAGCAATCCGGAGGCTTCGGCGAATTACTGGGTACTTAAGTACGGTAGAGCGATTTAATGATGCAAAATGCAAAGAGTTGGAAGAACGGGTGGCTCATTTTTAAAAAAGAGGGGAATAGGGGGTTTAGAAATGATCAAATATGCGGACATTGTTAATGAATCGATAGTAGATGGGCTAGGGATCAGAGTGACTGCTTTTTTGCAGGGATGTCCGCGGCATTGTCCTGGTTGTCATAACCCTTTGTTATTATCTTTTGACGGCGGCCACGAGCTTGGCGAAGAGGAGTTCGCTGACCTGCTGCTTGACAAGGTATCGCCGCTTCATCAGGGGATTACTTTTAGCGGTGGTGATCCGTTAGCGCAAGCAGACGCGATGTTGAATGTTTTGTTTTTAATCCGGCGGCGCAATCCGTCTTTGGATATTTGGGTGTATACCGGCTATACATTTGAAGAAGTGAAAGAACTTCCTGCGCTGCGGATGATTGATGTTTTGGTGGATGGTCCGTTTATCTTAGAACAGAAAGATTTACAACTTCCTTTTCGGGGATCGGCTAATCAGCGGATTATTGACGTCCGCAAATCCTTGGCCGCCAATCAGGTGATTGAATTGGAAGTATAAGTATCAGGGACAGGTTACTTGTCCCTCAAAGTCAAGACGGGACAAGATAACCTGTCCCCACAGTCCCACATAGTAGTCCCACAGTTGTAAGGACCCAGCTTACTTGAGCTGGGTCCTTATTGTTTGCTTGACGGGCAGGGATATTGGAATTGCTGTCGAAATGTGATTTTAAAGAAATGAAGAAATAATTGGTTTGATGAGTATTAATAGGGGGAAAATGCAATGCATAGACGGCATTGTACGGACAGTATATGACTTGGCAATTAAAACAGAAATTACAAAAAATGTTGGCCGAAGAAAAAGGCGCTCAGGTCTTTCCACCGGGTGCACGCCGGGGATTTGCTTTAGCATACCCTAATAGCTATCATATCGGTATGTCTAACTTGGGGTTGCATATTCTTTACCAGCAAATTAATTCCCGACCGGATACGGCTTGCGAGAGAGTTTTCTTTCCTGAACCAAAAACGCTGCAAGAGTATGAAAAATCACGGACTCCGCTGTTAACTATGGAAACCCAGAGGCCGTTGTACGAGTTTCCGTTGATTGGTTTTGCTGTTTCTTTTGAAATGGATTATTTTCATATGGTAACGATGTTGCAGTTGGGGAAAGTGCCGTTACTGGCAAACGAACGGTCGGAAGATGATCCACTAGTTCTTGTCGGTGGCCCCTGCGCCACATTTAACCCGGAACCTTTGGCCGACTTTGTCGACCTTTTTATTATTGGTGAAGGAGAAGAAGTTCTCCATGAAGTGCTGGATGTTTATTATCAGGCCAAGAATGAGCTGCTGTCCCGCAGGGAATTATTGTTAAGACTTGCGAATGTCGACGGTGTATATGTTCCCTGTTTTTATCAACCAATATACCAGCCTGACGGCGAAATACAGGAAATTCGCCATATCGAACAGGTGCCAACGAAAATCAAGCGGAGATGGGTGCGGGATTTTGACCGCTACGTGGGGCAAACCGCAATCATTACCGCCAATACGGAATTCCGGGACATGTTTTTGATTGAATTAGCTAGGGGCTGCGGTCGCCATTGTCGTTTTTGCATGGCAGGATATTGTTTTCGCCGTCCGCGGGTAAAGTCGTTGCAAAACATCGAGAAGTCATTGCAACAAGCTGCAACGCATAATGCAAAGGTCGGCCTGGTCGGGGCGGCGGTATCGGATTATCCTGAAATTGACCGGTTATGCCGTGAAGTTTTGCCGCCTGAAATGTTGTTTTCTGTCGCATCCTTGCGAGCGGATTCTTTGACGCCTGACTTAGTTTCTTCCTTGGCGGCATGTG
>CAYUNV010000042.1:5190-17367 GCA_964446265.1 uncultured Negativicutes bacterium
GGTCAAAAAACAATTACTTTGGCGCCGGAAGCTGGCAGTGAACAGTTGCGCAAGGTGATTAATAAGGGTATTACAAATGAGCATCTAAATCGTGCGGTCACGATGGCCGTTCAGGCCGGCATTCCGAATGTGAAGTTATATATTATGATCGGGCTGCCGTTTGAAAAGGAAGAAGATATTACGGCGATCGTTTCGATGGCGCAGGAAATTAAGCGGCTTATGGCAGCGTTGGGAAGTAAAGGAAAACTTACCTTAAGCGTGAATCCTTTTGTTCCTAAACCATGCACTCCGTTTCAATGGCTGCCGATGGCCGAAGAAACGGTTGTTGAAACTAGGTTAAAGCATATTCGCAGCGAATTGCAGAAAGAAAAAGGAATTCTTGTCATTGCCGAATCGATTCGTGAGGCGTACGTACAGGCCATTTTGGCCCGTGGCGACAGGCGTCTTTCTGCGGTTTTGGTGGAAGCGGCGCAAAAAAACGGTGTAAAAGCATTTCGTCGTGTCATGAAGGAATATGACCTGGACGAACGATTTTACTTATATCGGCGAAGGAGCTTTGCGGAAATTTTACCGTGGGATAACTTAGATATTGGCGTAGCCAGGGAGTATTTGGCGGACGAACTGCATAAGGCAGAGCAACAGCAATATACATCACCATGCGCGCCAGGTTGCACACGGTGTGGGGTTTGTCATTCCAGCGAATAGGAGAGTAAAATATGAACGAATTTTTATTGCGCAAAAGCAATAATAATATCTGGTATGGTTTTTTCACCCAATTTTATCAGGCAGGAATTCGGCATGGTGTTTCTACCCGTTTGGGCGGGGTCAGCAGCGCTCCTTATTGTTCGCTGGACTTAGGGATGCATACGGGCGATGACCCTGTTAAAGTACAGGCAAATCGCAAATTATTTTGTGAGGCAGTTGGTGTTAATCATCGTTCGCTTGTCAGCGCGCAACAAGTTCACAAAGATACGATCGCGATTGTAACGCAAGCTGATGCAGGGAGAGGCGCTGATCGGTATGCAGATGCTTTATGGGAGACCGATGCGATCATTACCGCTTTGCCGGATGTCCCATTATTATTATTGTTTGCTGATTGTGTTCCCGTTTTGATTTTTGATCCGATTCAACGGGTTATTGCGGTCGCTCACGCGGGTTGGAAGGGAACGGTAGCGAAAATTGCCGTGAAGACGCTTAAAACTATGCAAGAAGGTTTTGGGTGTTGCAGCACGGACTGTCTTATTGGCATTGGTCCTTCGATCGGACCTTGTTGTTATGAGGTGGATGAGGGAGTACTCCGGCCTTTGCGTAATAGTTTTCCGGAATGGCAAAGTGTAGTGAAGCCTCATGGCGATGGACGGTGGATGTTGAATTTATGGGAAGTAAACCGGCAGCAATTATTGGCAAACGGAGTATCGGCAGCGAATATCACCGTAGCGGAGGTTTGTACTTCCTGCAATAACGATTTGTTTTTTTCTTACCGGGCAGAAGCCGGACATACCGGCAGGCTTGGTGCCGTGATCAGCTTATAATGGAAATTGTAAAAAAAAATCTTGCGGTAGGAAATTGCAAGAGGAAAAAAATGTTTATCAGCGAATAAGACATTGATGGAGGAATCTGTGATGACGATTGCCGATAATATTTGCACGATAAAAGGTCATATTCAGGAAGCAGTATCGCGACGCATCGTTGCAGGAGCTCCCGGACCAGTGAAACTTGTGGCAGTGACAAAAAATCAAAATATTGACGATATGAGGGAAGCCTTGACAGCCGGGATCGGTGCAATTGGTGAAAACCGTATCCAGGAAGCTGTTGGTAAATTTGCTGAGCTGGGCAGCATACCGGAGTGGCATTTAATAGGCCATCTGCAAACGAATAAGATACATTTGGCAGTGCCTATTTTTGATCTCATACATTCTGTGGATAGTGAACGGTTAGCAATAGAGATAAATCGGATTGCAGGTAAAATGGGCAAGCGGCAGAATATACTATTGCAGGTGAATGTCGCCGGCGAAGCAACCAAATATGGGATTGTGCCGGAGGAAACACTGGATCTGGCTTGGAAAATCAGTAAGTTAGACTCTCTGTGTCTCCGGGGGCTCATGACCATTGCCCCTTATTATACGGATAAAGAGGATACCCGGCTGGTTTTTCGTAATTTGTATGGTCTTTTTACAGCATTACGAGAAGCTATGCCGCAGAATATGTTGATTGATTCCCTGTCGATGGGTATGACAAATGATTACACGGTGGCCATAGAAGAAGGCGCTAATATTGTGAGAATCGGTACTGGAATTTTTGGAGCACGCAAATAGGGAAAGAAAGGATGCGCGAACAATGAAAATTTTAGAAAAAGTATGGGGCGGTTTAGGACTGCTTGAACCTGTTGAAGCAGAGGAAGAACATGTACGGGCAGATGAGACAGAACAAAAAGGAAAGAAAAACGTAAACCTTGTCAACTTACCGACGAATCCGAAACAAATGAAAGTAATGGTGGTTGAGCCATTTTCTTTTGATGACGCTCAACAAGTATCTGATCATTTAAAAAATCGGAAGCCGGTTGTGGTTAACTTTGAAAATACGGATAAAGATACTGCAAAACGAATGATTGATTTTATTAGCGGAACAACCTATGCTCTGGGCGGATCGATCCAAAAAATCGGCACCCATATTTTTATGTGTGCGCCGAATAATGTGGATGTTGCGTACACTCCGCGAGAGGATGGCATCAATAAAGATTTTTTACCTTGGACGAACAAATGATGTAAAAAACAGATAGAATGGTTTCTCGGGAGGTCTATATGTTAAACGATAAAAAAGTAGCGTTTGTCGGCGGCGGGGCAATTGCAGAAGCGATTGTCGGAGGTATTATCAAAGCGGGTTTAGTGTTACCGCAGCAAATTACGGTATGTGATATTTCACAAGAGCGCCGTGGGCATATGGAAAATAAATTTGGGGTCAACGCATCAGCTGATGCGGCGCAGGTTGCTCCGGCGGTCGATGTTCTGTTTTTGACGGTTAAGCCGCAAGTCATTCAGTCCGTATTGGACAGCCTTAACGGCGTCGTTCGGGTGGCAACGACAGTTATTTCTGTTGTTGCAGGGACCAGTACGGATGTTTTACAAGAAAAATTAGCAGGTGTACCGATTGTTCGGGTTATGCCGAATACACCGGTAGCCGTTGGTGAAGGCATGGCAGCCATTACATTGGGCAAATACGCGGACCAACAATCTGCTGAACTGGCAACTATGTTATTTTCTGCAGTCGGACGTACGGTTATGGTAGCAGAAAGTGCGATGGATGCGGTTACCGGTCTTTCCGGAAGTGGCCCAGGTTATGCTTACGTGATGATCGACGCATTGGCGGATGCAGGTGTTCGTGTCGGCTTGCCACGCACCGTTGCGTTGACGTTAGCAGCGCAGACCTTGCTTGGAGCAGCCCGTATGGTATTGGAGACAGGGGAGCATCCGGCTAAATTACGAGACATGGTTACATCGCCGGGTGGAACAACAATTGCAGGCATTCACGTTTTGGAGCAATCCGGGGTACGCGCTGCATTGATCGACGCTGTCGTTTGTGCAACGGAACGGTCACGGGAAATGGGTCAGCATTGATGGGAGAACGCGATAAAATCTTGCGGTATTACCGTGCCAGCGGTGAAGAAGAAACTGCTGCTCGTCTATTAGATATAGCGGAGGCCGCATTAAAAAACCGTAAATTTAAGCTGAGTGATTTTTTGGATCCATTCGGTTGCAGTGTCGCTGAAACAATCATCGCTCATTATGACCGTCTAGAATTGCTGCTGGAAGGCGGTTATTCCGGAGCGGAACGTGTTAAAGCGGCATTTGTCGACGAAGATTTTAAAGGCGAAGTCGAGTTTGCTATCGAAGCAGTGGGTGTGTCGTGGGATAAACGTTACCATCAGCTTTCCCATCGAGACGTTTTAGGCGCACTGATGGCAATGGGGATTAAACGGGAAACTTTTGGCGATATCGTGATGACAACCAACGGCTGTCAAATTCTTGTTTCCCAACCGCAAACAGAGTATGTTTTGGCGAACTTGACCCAGATTGGTGCTGCTACCGTTTCAGTAATCCGGATTCCTTTAACAGAAATTGCCGCACGCGAAGAAAAAGTGAAAGAAATCAGAACGACGGCGGCGTCTCTGCGGCTCGATGTGGTAGCTGCAGCCGGTTTTAGTGTTTCACGGACTAAGATGGCAGAAGAGATCACAGCAAAAAAACTAAAAGTAAACTGGCAGGATGCAAAAAGCGGCTCGCAGATAGTCAAGCCCGGAGATATATTATCCATGAGGGGCAGAGGTCGGGTTGAATTTTGTGAAGTGCTTGGCCAAACGAAAAAAGGGCGGACAAGTATTGTATTGAAGCGGTTTTATTAGAAAATTTGTTAGGTTGGTAGTGGCCGGTTGGTTCAATGTGAGAGGGTTTTCAAGCTGCGTGGAGGTGGTTGGGTGTTAACACCGATTGATATTCATAATAAGGAATTTAAAAAATCTTTTCGTGGTTATTCCGAACGGGAAGTAGACGAATTCCTGGACTTGTTGGTGTCTGATTATGAAGGGTTATTACGGGAAAATATGGACCTCAAGGAAACGGTTCAGCAGTTAAACACGAAATTAGAGTATTATCAACAAATGGAGAACACGTTGCATAATACCTTGGTAATTGCCCAAGAGACTGCGGAAGAAGTGAAGCTCAGCGGTAAAAAAGAAAGTGAGTTAATCATCAAAGAAGGCGAAATCCGCGTTCAACGGATGCTGGAAGAAGCAACGGAGAAGGTACGCCGGATGACGGCCGAATATGACGAATTGAATAAACAGATGGCGGTTTCACGCTCCCGGATGCGCAACCTCTTGATGGCGCAAATGGAACTGTTGAATAAAACGGAAGAGGATGAAAGTTGAGCCAAGTTGACGAGTTGCAATTGGTTGAAATCCACAGCACTCCAGCAGGAATCACCGTGAACATTCGTGTTCAACCACGCTCCAGCCGCAATGCAATAACCGGAGTTATGGGGGGAGCATTGAAGGTTAGTCTAACCTCTCCGCCGGTTGATGGTGAAGCCAATGAAGCCTGTATTGTTTTTTTTTCTAAAACTCTCGCAGTTGCTAAAAACCGGATTTCTATTACCAGTGGTTTGAAAGGCCGCAATAAGGTAATCGCCATTCAAGGGTTAAACAAAGAAGAATTTATCCAATTATTAAAATCATGATTCCGTTCCTGGTTCAAATGCTAACGGGATTTTTTGGTATGTGCAATTGACACTTGTTGCTGGAATCGGTATAATGTGACTAGTAAAATCAGACAGTATCATGATAGAAGAATGTAATGACGGAGGCAGTAGCCGGGACGTAACGTTTCTCAGCGAACCAGGAAGTGGTGTGAGCCTGGTGGAACGGGTCAGCGGTGAATATCTCTCCGGAACAGCGAACCGAAAATTAGTAGGCTTCGCCGTATGACGAGCGTTATTTCGTTCAAAGTGGCTGGTGACAGTCATTAGGGTGGTACCACGGGATTTAAAGTCTCTCGTCCCTTTCGGGATGAGGACTTATTTTTTTTGGAGGTGTAGAGGTTGGATTATAGTAAATCATTAAATTTGCCACAAACCGATTTTCCAATGCGGGCGAATTTGCCGGACAAAGAGCCGAAAGTATTGGAATATTGGCGTGACAATAACATTTATGAGAAACGCGTTGCTCGATCGGCCGGTAAGCCGAAATTTATTTTGCATGACGGTCCGCCGTATGCAAATGGCAATATCCATATTGGAACTGCCCTGAACAAGATTTTAAAAGATATCATTATGAAGTATAAATCGTTGCGGGGTTACGATGCCCCGTATGTACCCGGCTGGGATACCCATGGCATGCCAATTGAACATGCTGCGATTCAAATCCTTGGTTTGAACCGTCATCAATTGAATCCATTGGATTTACGTCGTAAATGCCGGGAGTATGCCTTGCAATGCCTGGATCTTCAGCGGGAAGATTTTAAGCGGCTGGGGGTAAACGGCGATTGGGATAACCCTTATATTACGCTTTTACCGGCGTATGAAGCCAAACAAATCCGTGTATTCGGTACAATGGCTTCGAAAGGATATATTTACAAAGGATTAAAATCGGTATATTGGTGCCCGACCTGTGAAACCGCGTTGGCGGAAGCGGAAATTGAATACGCAGAACGTAAATCCACTTCGATTTATGTAAAATTTTCGTTAGTGGATGATAAAGGGCTGCTGCCGGCTGGTGTAGACCCGAAAAATGTGTTTGCTGTGATTTGGACAACGACGCCGTGGACAATGCCGGCCAATGTGGCGATTGCCCTTAATCCGGAACTGCAATATGTTTGGGCGCAATTTGGCGAGGAAGTGTATTTATTAGCGGCTGATTTGGCTGCGAAAGTAGCAGAGGATAATCATCTTGGTGAGTATAAAGTCTTAGGGACTGTAAAAGGCGCTGATCTGGAAGGGTTAGTATTCCAGCATCCGTTTATCGACCGGCAGTCGCCGATTGTTCTCGGCGACCATGTTACGCTGGAAGCAGGAACGGGATGTGTACATACTGCTCCCGGACACGGTCAGGAAGACTTTGAAGTTGGTGAAAAGTATGGTTTGCCGGTTATTTGTCCGGTTGACCACACCGGGCATTTTACCGAAGAAGGCGGAAAATTTGCCGGATTGTTTGTATTTGATGCGAATGTTCCAGTTATCAAAGAACTGGCAGCGCAGGGAAAGTTGTTGGGAAAAGGTTCGCTGCGGCACCAATACGCCCACTGCTGGCGTTGTAAGAGCCCGATCATTTACCGGGCCACTGAACAATGGTTTGCGTCCGTAGACGATTTCCGCCAGGAAGCGCTGGATGCCATAAAAAACGTACAATGGATCCCTTCCTGGGGCGAAGAACGTATTCATAACATGGTGGCCGACCGTCACGACTGGTGCATTTCCCGCCAACGGGTTTGGGGCGTGCCGATTCCTATTTTTTATTGCGGTAAATGCAATAAAGAAATTGTGAACGAAACAACCATTACTGCTGTGCAGGATCTTTTTGAGAAAGAAGGATCGGATGCCTGGTGGGCAAAAAGTGCTGCCGAGATTTTACCGGAAGGTTTTGCTTGTCCGGAATGCGGCCATGGTACTTTCCGGAAGGAAACGGATATTATGGATGTTTGGTTTGACAGTGGGTCAAGCCATAAAGCCGTTTTAGAAGTGCGCAAAGAATTACATTGGCCGGCGGAAATGTATCTGGAAGGCAGTGACCAGCATCGCGGCTGGTTCCAGTCGTCCCTGTTAACTTCTGTGGCGACCAAAGGCGTGGCGCCGTATAAAGCTGTTTTGACGCACGGATTTGTGGTCGACGGCGAAGGGCGGAAGATGTCGAAGTCGGTTGGCAATGTTATTTATCCGCAGGAAGTGATTAAGAAATATGGGGCAGACATTTTGCGCTTATGGGTAGCGTCTGCTGATTACAAAGCCGATATCCGGATTTCGAACGAAATTCTGAAGCAGTTATCGGAAGTATATCGGAAAATCCGGAATACCTTCCGTTACATTTTGGGTAATATCTATGATTTCGATCCAATTGCCGACAGCGTTAACTACGCTGATTTAACGGAGTTAGACCGTTGGGCGTTGATGCGGCTTGAGCAAGTGCGGGAAAAGGTACAGCAGGCTTTTGACGCATATGATTTCCATGTGTTGTATCATACTGTTCATAATTTCTGCGCAGTTGATTTGAGTGCATTTTATCTTGATATCTTAAAAGACCGTCTATATGCTTCGGTACCTGGCTCACAGGAACGCCGGGCGGCGCAGACGGTTATGCATGAAATATTAGGTGAATTAGTCGTTATGCTTTCTCCTGTGCTTACCTTCACGACCGAAGAGATCTGGGAATATATGCCTAAATTAAAAGGGATGCCGGAAAGTGTCCAGATGGCGTCATGGCCTGAGCCGCATCCGGAATATTTGAACGAAGAGTTGGCAGCCAAATGGGATGCAATCTTGGATTTACGCAGTGAAATCACGAAAGCGCTGGAGAATGCCCGCCGTACGAAATTAATCGGGCACTCCCTCGATGCGGCTGTAGAGATTTTTGCGGACGGCGATGCGTTCCGCTCCTTGGAAGCAATCAGTGCTGATTTGGCACAAATTCTCATTGTTTCGCATGCAACTATAACAGAAGGAACTGCATCTGCGCCTGCTGATGCTTACCGGGCCGCTGATATTGAACTGGCTGTTGCCGTAAAACCTGGCCATGGCGAGAAATGCGAGCGTTGCTGGATCTATAGTGATACGGTAGGGAAAGATGAAGAACATACTACTTTGTGCGCCCGTTGTGCATCGGTTGTAAAACAATTACCATAACACGAATTTGCTATCTGGCGCCTGCTTAATTATGAAAGCAGGCGCCATGTATTTGCAGAAAATATTTTCCGTTATTTGGTTTCAAAAATAGCAGGAAACTGGTGTCAGGTGTAAAAATAATTATAAGACAGGGGCTGATTGAGGTAATGAATACAACCAAAATGAACGCGCTCATTGGCTTTGCAACTGTTATTGCTGCTGCTTTGCTGCTGTTATCACAAGAAGACACAAGGGTAGGGCTGTCCGATGGTTTATCAGCTTGGGTCGCCGGCTTCGTTTTCCTGTCTATTGTAGTTGGTATGGTGTTTTGGCGAAATAACAGCCGGAGGCCTCTGCCTTCTTCGAAAAAAGGCAAGGCAAAAGCGAAAAAACGATAGTTAAATGGAGGGCAGGGACCATGAGAACATTGTCAACTAAATTTCTCATTTGCATTAAGGTTGGTATGGTGGTCCTTGTTGTACTCATCTATTTTTTCACTCCAGGAATTCAGGAGTTTATTGCAATGGTTACGGCTCATTTACGCAGCCGCAATTTTGAGGAATTGCGTTTATTTCTTTTATCGTATGGAAAATGGGCGCCATTAGTCAGCATATTATTGATGGCGTTTCAATCGATGCTTCCGTTCGTTCCCGGCCTGTTTTTGACCATTAGCAATGCGTGGATTTTTGGCTGGGCATATGGAGCGCTGTATTCCTGGATCGGAGCGTTGCTGGGAGCGGCACTGGATTTTGGCCTTGCCAGCTGGTACGGACGTCCTTTGGTGGAACGAGTTGTAAATCCGCGTTATTTAATGTTGTTTGACCGTTATTTTCAATCCAAAGGAGTATTGGCGGTTTTTATTACCCGGTTAACACCGGTGATCCCGTTTAAGGCTGTTAGTTATGGTTCCGGCTTGACTTCTATTTCCCTGTGGCAGTTTTTATTAGCGACCGGAGTCGGGCAAACCCCCGCGATTATTCTGTACTCGGTTTTAGGTCAGCAGTTATCGAAAAATATCCTCAAAATGGTATGTATCACGACGTTGCTGGCACTGGCCGGCCTATTACTATTTTTTTATTGGGAAAAAATTGAACGTTTTTTTCATATTCACAAAAAGTAGATTTTGCAACTCCGGTAAATATGATATAATAACTTCATCGAAGATGGGAGGTGAACAACCATGTATGTAATTAACAGCGAATGTATCAAGTGCGGCGCTTGTGCAGCTGCTTGCCCGGTAGGTGCGATCACCGAAGGGGACGCGCAATACAATATCGACGAAAATTGCGTCGACTGCGGATCTTGTGCAGATACTTGTCCGGTAGGAGCTATCAGCCCAGGCGAATAAGGGCAAAAAGAGCTCAGGAGCGATTTCCTGGGCTCTTTTACAATATAGGCGAAATATTTCATTGCATGTTTGCAGTTTATATATATATTATCATTGTTGTGTTATAGGAGAGGGAATAGTGCCGGTATTTTTCTTGGCGGTTATCGTCATAGGGTTGGACCGTTTGTCAAAATATTATATAGAGGCATCTATGTGGCCGGGGATGTCTATTCCGGTCATAAAGAATGTGTTTCATATTACGTATATTATAAACCCGGGCGCTGCGTTTGGGATTTTAGAATATCAAACCGGATTTTTTATTGTTGTCTCGGTTCTGATGGTTGCAGCAGCGATTTGGTATGTTCCAAGGGTTCCTGTTCAGTATCGTTTGTTACGGTATGGAATTGGACTATTGACAGGCGGTGCGATGGGTAATTTGTTTGACCGCATCCGTTATGGCGGAGTGGTTGATTTTTTGGACTTCCGTATTTGGCCGATCTTTAATATAGCGGATATAGCTATTGTCTGCGGGGTTGGTTGTATTATTATTACGTATTTATATGTAATGCGAAAAGAAGAGGAAAAACGATGATTGGTGGCCATTATCAATTTATTGTGACTGATAACGACAAAGGAGAACGGATCGATGTCTATTTGACTGCTTGTATCGAAACCTTTTCCCGGTCACACGTACAAAAATTAATTACTGCCGGTCAGGTACTTGTGAACGGAAAAGCTGTTCGTGCCAATTATAAAGTCGAGACAAGTGACCGTGTTGAACTGATTATTCCCGAGGTAAGCGCGCCTAAAAATGAGGCGGAAGATATTCCTTTGACGGTTTGCTATGAAGATGAGGATGTCATTGTTATCAACAAGCCGCGTGGACTGGTTGTACATCCGGCTGCCGGTCATGAAACCGGAACGCTGGTTAATGCTTTGCTCCGGCATTGCCATGATTTATCCGGAATTAATGGCGATTTGCGGCCTGGAATTGTACATCGCTTGGACAAAGATACCTCGGGCGTTATGGTGGCGGCAAAAAATGACCGGGCCCATATGAGCCTTGCCGAGCAAATCAAAGCGAGAACAGCCGGGAGGCTTTATTATGCTATTGTCCATGGGAATATTAAAGAAAATGAAGGACTCATTGACGCGCCAATTGGCAGGCATCCTGTCGATAGAAAAAAAATGGCGGTTACTTTTAAAAACAGCAAACTGGCAACAACTAAATTTCGTGTTTTAGAACGATTTGGCGAGTTCACCTTGGTGGAGTGTTCTCTTTTAACGGGACGTACGCATCAAATACGGGTGCACATGGCGTACATCGGCCATCCGGTTTTGGGTGATCCGAAATATGGGCCGCGCCAAGCGCTTTTTCCCATCGATGGACAAGCCTTGCACTCAGCGGAGCTTCATTTTTCCCATCCGGCAACCGGTGAAGAAATGGTTTTTCGGGCTCCGTTGCCGGATGATATGTTGGCTATCCTGGATGCATTGCGAGCCAAAATGCATAAATAAGCAATGTGGAATTAGTATCAATGAGTAAACGTAACGGGTAAAAGAATATAGATAGAGGTGATTATAGTGAAAAAGACAATTGAAAAAAAATTGATCATGGATAGTCAGGCGATCCGCAGAGCGTTAATCCGTGTCGCACACGAAATTGTAGAAAAAAATAAGGGAATTAAGGATTTAATGCTTGTCGGCATTCGTACTCGCGGAGTCCCGTTAGCCGAGTATTTGGCGGCAGAGATTGCTAAAATTGAAGGCGTGCAGGTTCCGATCGGCATCCTGGATATTACCTTGTATCGTGATGATTTATCAACATTAAGTTACCAGCCAGTGGTTCATAGTACGCATTTTCCGCTAAATATCAACGGCAAAACTTTAGTGCTAGTGGATGATGTGTTGTTTACAGGACGGACAGTTCGTGCCGCTTTAGATGCAATTATTGACATCGGGCGGCCAAAGTCAATCCAATTGGCAGTTTTAGTGGATCGCGGCCATCGAGAACTGCCGATCCGCGCAGATTATGTAGGTAAAAACGTGCCGACTTCCAGCCAAGAAATTGTGAGTGTGCAACTGGACAGCGTTGATGGTAGTGAACAAGTTGTGATTCAGCAAATTGTTGAGTAACTATTAATGAGCTGCAAGTTGGAATATAATTCCATAAGATGTTAGATGCAGTAAAATTAAGGGTTCTGAAGCTTTATGTCGAGGAATCCTTTTTGATTCTAAGGATCATTTTAGAGTGTTGGATAATTATGATTTCTATATGTTATTACCTGTTTTATCGCTTGCAACTAAAGACCTGCAATGTTTTTATATATCAAACTTGTAATACTCTGTATTTCAAAAATTGAGAACTTGTCTGGACTGCACACATATTAAAAACAATTGTTATAAAATTCGAAATTATTTGTCTGAACATGGGAAACGCTATTCTAATATAGTATAATAGGAGTAAGTAGTTTAAGTTTTTCTCA
>CAYUNV010000043.1:0-2014 GCA_964446265.1 uncultured Negativicutes bacterium
TCACGGGGTTAGTGATCCTGTTGATTATTGGGGGATTTGTTGTTTTTCAATCACGTAAACAGACGGCAGCAAGCCCTTCGGCCAATAAATTGCAGACTACCGTTGATGTAATGACAGTTTCCCGTACGGGCCTTCTAAAACGGATAGCGCTGACCGGGCAAACGGTCCCGGAATCGCAAGTAGATATTGCAGCGAAATACCAGGGGAAAATAGTGGCAGTCTATGCGCAATTGGGACAGCAGGTGAATAGTGGGCAAGTACTGGTCGTGCAGGATACCGGAGATGCTGATATTGCAATCAAACAAAGTCAGGCTGCCTATAAACAGTCCTCCGCCGATGCTGTGACAACGGAGTCTACGTTTATGGCAAATTACGATAAAGCGAACGCGGATTACCAGAAGGCTCGCAGTGATTATGACCGGAATAAAGCCTTATACCGGATTGGCGGTGTGTCCAAGGAAACATTGGATGCAAGCCAACAATCACTGGCCGATGCCAAAGCTGGTTTTGATGCCTTGGCGAACCAAATGAATTCCGATGCTGTTTCGGCTTCGATTGAATCGGCGCAGGCCGTAGCGCAAAAGGCGCAATATACGATCAATGCCAATGAAAAACAGCGGGACGATTTGATACTGCGGGCGCCGCGCTCCGGCGTTATCGGATACCGGCAAGTGGAGGTAGGTTCGTTGGTCCAGGCGGGAACAAAACTCCTGAGCATTGTAGACAACAGTAATATTTATGTGGATTGCCAAGTATCAGAGCAAGATTTAAGTGCACTGAAGATTGGCATGGATGTAACTGTGCAAATTGAATCGTTAGGTCGGACGTTCGCCGGAAAAATCATCTATATCAGCCCCAGTGTTGATTCATCAACCATGGCCTTTGCGCTCCGGATCGGTTTGAATACTCCGGATGAAACCGTGCGAAGCGGAATGTTTACGAAAACAGTCATTAATTCGGTTTTACGGCCGGACGCAATCGCGGTGCCCAAGGATGCCGTGTTAGACAAAAACGGTAAAAGTTACGTGTATATCATTAATTCGCAAAATGCAGCGGAAGAACGAATTGTGCAAGTGGGAGCAAGAAGTGACCAGAACGTTGAAATTTTAGGCGGCCTGAAGGAAGGCGAACAGATTGCGGTCAGTAACCTGGCACGGCTGCGCAACGGCTTGAGCGTAATTCCCAGGACAGTTACAACTGATGGGAGTGACAGTCAGTGAATATCACCCGTTTTTCCATACATAAGCCCGTTGGAATCAGTATGATCGTCCTGTTTTTCGTTGTTTTGGGCTTGTTTAGTTTTTACCGGATCGGCGTCGAGCTATTGCCGGCGATTAATACGCCGTACGTAACCGTTACCGTCAATTATCCGGGCGCAGGAACGGAAGAAATTGAGCAGGATGTCATTAAACCGCTCGAAAATTCCTTATCTTCCCTTTCTAACCTGAAACATATTACTTCGCTGGCCAGGCCGGAAAAAGCACAGATCATTTTGGAATTTGAATTTTGGGCCAATGCCGATATTGCCTCTATTGATGCGACAAAATATGTTGATAAGGTCCGCAGCAAATTGCCGACCGGCATTCAGGAGCCGGTAGTAATTAAGCGGGATGTCAATGCTGCCCCGATACTGGAAGTCTCTATTTTGGCCGACCAGCCGTTGGGCGATGTCTATGCCGTGGCAAACGATGTTTTTGTGGAACGGCTGCAACGGGCGAGCGGTGTATCGGATGTCCAATTATACGGCGGGCGGGATAAAGAGATTGCCGTTGAGGTGGATAAAGACAAGCTGTCGTACTATAACATCACGCTAAGCCAGATCGTGAACCGGATTCAGCAGGAAAATGTTTTAACGCCGGCGGGATCGGTGTATACCGATAAGAAGGAAGCGAATGTCCGTCTGACGGCGCAGTATACTTCGCCGGAAGAACTGGCTTCCATCCATTTGACCAATACCAAAGGGGTGAATTTTCCGTTAAAAGATATTGCCACGGTAACGGAAAAAGATGCCCGG
>CAYUNV010000043.1:2024-17102 GCA_964446265.1 uncultured Negativicutes bacterium
AGCCGCTACGCACGAACGAACGGACAGGATGTCGTATCGCTTACGGTCTATAAGAATAGTGACGCGAACATTGTCGATACGGCAAAAGCGGCAAAAGCCCAGTTGGAAACGCTGCGGGCGGAATATCCGGACTATCAATTCATTGTTGTAACCGATGCGTCAAGATTTGTGCAGGATTCTTTGCACAACACGCTGGAAGCGCTAATTGAAGGCTTGTTTACCACCGGGTTGGTATTGTACCTGTTTTTGCGGGGCTGGCGCTCTACTGCGGCGGTATTGATTGCCATTCCGACTTCGCTGATTTCCACTTTTTTTGCCATGTATGTGGCCGGGTTTACGTTCAACATGATGTCTCTTATGGGAATGTCGCTGTGCATCGGTATTTTGGTGGACGATTCGATTGTCGTACTGGAAAATATCCACCGTCATCTGCGGATGGGGAAGGATTCCATGCTGGCAGCAGAAGAAGGCCGGACGGAGATTGGCATGGCAGCCATTGCTATTACGCTCTGTGACGTAGTCGTCTTTATGCCAATTGCGTTTATGAATGGCATGACCGGCCAATATTTTAAGCAGTTCGGACTAACGATTGTTTTTGCAACGTTGTTTTCAATGTTCGTATCTTTCACGCTCACGCCAATGTTGGCATCTCGGTTTTTTAAAGAAGGTCATCAGGAACCGGAAGGAAAACTATGGCGTTTTATGATCGGTCTGGAACAAAGAACCATCGAAAAATACGAAAAGTTTTTGCGCTGGAGTTTGGGACAGCCCAAAAAAATTGTTGCCACGGTGGTTGTCATTTTTTTCACTTCCATAGCATTGATTCCCACCGGAATTATTGGGGCGGAATTTATGCCCAAAACCGATGAAAGCAGTTTTCGGATCAATATCCAATTGCCGGTAGGGACAAATATAGACCAAACCAATATCGCGGTGAGGGGAGTCGAGCAATACCTGACAACGATACCGGAAGTGACCAATTATTTGTCCAGCGTGGGTTCTCCGGCCGGATATTCCGGCTCTATCAGTGTACAAATTGTCGACCGGAAAGACCGGTCCAGAAGTGTGTGGCAAGTTACTGACCAAGTGCGGCAATATTTGAAACAAAGTCTGCCGGATGCAATAGCGCAAGTCAATGAGACGCAATCTTCCATTGCCGGAGTATCAGGCGGCGCCGGAAGCGGCAGCGGGCCGAATACCTCACCGGTGCAGATTGAACTGCGCAGTTCCAATTTGGATAGCCTGATTAAGGCGTCCTATCAAGTGCAGGATACGCTATCCCGTGTTCAGGGAATCAAAGACGTGCGCAGTTCCTATACGGAAGGGATGCCGGAATTGCGGCTGGCCGTAGACCGGGAAAAACTAAAGTTTTACAATACAACCGTAAACCAGGTCAATGCGGTTTTCAATGGTGCCATTGCCGGATCCTTAGCCGGTTATTTTGCCAATGATCCGAAGAATGACGGGCAGGATACGGACATCTACGTTCGACTGAAAGGCAGCGACGGCTTCAAAGCGTCGGATATCCGATCGGTACCGATCCAAGCTGGAACCGGCCTGGTGCGGCTTGGCGATGTGGCAACGGTCAAAGATTCGGTGGGGCCCGTGATGTTGCGGCGGGTAGATAAGCAAGAAGCCATCAATATTTCCGCCAATATTACCGACCGACCGCTGCAAGAAGTGTTGAACGATATTTCTAAGAACATTAAACCCGGTGATTTAGGGGCAAATGTGACTTACTCGTTTACCGGACAAGCCGACAACATGAAAACAACATTTGCCGAAATGGCGCAAGCGTTGATTTTATCCTTGATTTTGGTGTACATCTTATTGGCTGTTTTGTACGAATCGGTTTCCACTCCGGTCATCCGGATGTTTTCCTTGCCGTTGGGGTTAATTGGCTCACTTGTCTTTTTAGCGCTCACCCGCAATACCATTAACCTGTATTCGTTGATCGGTGTGTTGGTCATGGACGGCTTGGTTGCGAAGAATGGAACCTTGTTGCTGGACTATACCCTGACCCTTATGGAGAGAGGGGTCGGTGTCCGGGAGGCGCTGATTGAGGCCGGCAAGACCCGGTTGAAACCGATTTTCATGACTACGCTTACCATGGTTGTCGGGATGATGCCGACGGCGCTGGCCATGACGGCCGGTTCGGAAACCAGGGTCAGCATGGCCTGGGTTTTGATCGGCGGCTTGCTTTCCTCGACGTTCTTTACTCTGATCGTCATTCCGATCATCTTCCTGCATTTTGAGAACCATCCATTATCGCGTAATGTACAGATCTTGTTGTCCGCGGGGAAAAACCTGATCAAACGCTGGCAGCGGCCGGCAACGACAAAGTAGATGCAGACTCACTTCCGGTTACGTTTTTACAACGGGGGAGGAATTTGTATGTTATCATGGTATAAATAAAAAGAGATGACATGCGAAATTGGGGATGACGGATATGGAACTTACCAATATTCATTTGCTGGGCTTGGTTATTACGATTGTTCTGGTGGTCGGAAGCGGAATTTATTCGGCGCGGACGGTAAAATCGGCGGAGGGATATAGCCTGGGAGGGCGGTCCTTAGGGGTTTCGATGATTGCAGGAAGCATCGCCGGTACGGTGATTGGCGGCGGCGCAACCGTAGGAACCGCGCAAATGGCCTATTCGCTCGGCCTGTCGGCCTGGTGGTTTACCCTCGGCTCTGGTGTAGGCTTTATTGTCATGGGATTGTTTTACGCCCGTACGTTGCGCAGTACCGGTTTGGAAACCATTCCACAGTATCTGGTGTTGAATTATGGCGAAGTGTCGGGCCCCTTGGCCAGTGTAATTTCTTCCATTGGCATTTTATTCAGTGCGGTGGCGAGCAGTTTGCCCGGAATACAGATTATTGCAGCGATTTTTCATATCCCACCCTGGCCGGCAGCCCTGATATTGATCCTGCTGGTCAGTGCGTATGTGTTTTTTGGCGGGATGAAAGGCGCCGGTGTATCCGGGATGCTAAAACTGGTTATCATCTGGTTTACTTTGTTTATCGCCGGCGTAACAGCGGTGCTGGCCTTGCGCGATATGCCCGATTTTTCAATGGTTTTTCCTGCCTTTCCCTGGTTTAGCCTGTTCGGCAATGGGGTTTGGGCTGGCCTTGGCAACCTTTTTTCCCTGGTTGTCGGCATTGTTTGTACCCAAACGTATGTGCAGACTATTTTTTCGGCTTCGGATTCCCGAACAGCGGCGATTGGTTCTTTTGCCGCCGCATTGGTTGTCATCCCGGTTGGCCTGCCATCGGTTGCCATCGCGATGTTTATGCATGCTGCGCATCCGGACATCTTACCGATCCTTGTGCTGCCAATCTATTTACTGCAGCATCAGCCGGCCTGGCTGGGAGGGATTGGCCTGGCGGGGATCTTGTTGTCGTTGATTGGATCGATTGCCGGGTTGGCACTGGGTATCGGCACTATGGTTTCCAAAGACCTCTGCGATGAATTATTGCATATCCGCAGCGGCAATACGGTGTTGTGGGTGAACCGTATTACTATATTGGCAGTGACATTTATTGCCGCGTTTATCTCGATTTTAAATTTGAAGTCGCAGGTATTATTGTGGAATTATTTGTCTATGGCTTTGCGCGGCGGCGGCGTTTTTCTGCCGCTCACGTTGGCGATCTTCGCTCCGGGCCGGCTGAAAAAGGGCTGGGCGGTTTCTTCCATGGTTTTAAGCACCGTGGCTTCGATTATGGCGGCAACGGTTTTGCATTTCCCGATCGATCCTTTGTATGTTGGCCTTTGTGTCAGCGCGGTATTGATACTGGCCGGTTTTATTCGCGACTATTTCCAGTCCAAGGCCGAGGCGCACACGGCCTGAAATTTATCCGTAAGGAAGTCGGCATTTATATTGTGTTATGGCGGCAATTCCTTTATAATATGAGCTGTATCAATTACCGACCCGGCGAGAATGGGTGTGCACAATTCGATTTGCGTGGTGAATGCGGCTGTGGATGACGACTATTATATGGGATTGGCATTGGCTGAGGCCCGCAAAGCGTATGCCATAGGAGAGGTGCCGATTGGGGCGGTGTTGGTGTTTAACGGCTCGGTATTGGCCAGCGCGCATAACATGCGGGAAACCTGGTGCGATGCCACGGCACATGCAGAGATGATAGTGATCCAGCAAGCTTGTCGGAAACTTCATCGTTGGCGTTTGACGGGAGCGACGCTTTATGTTACCATAGAGCCATGTCCCATGTGCGCGGGGTCGTTGGTGATGAGCCGGATTGATCGTTTGGTATACGGCGGTACGGATTATAAGGCCGGCGCTGTGGAATCCATCTTTAATGTCGTACAAAATCAAGCCTTGAATCACCAAATGACGGTTACTGCCGGGGTCAGGGCGGATGAATGTACCGCGTTGATGAAAGATTTTTTTCGGCAGCGGCGTAAAGGTGCACAAGAATAGGACATTTGCCAAGTATATTCCTTACAATAGCATAAATGGAGCGGTATCGAAGTGGTCATAACGAGGCGCACTCGAAATGCGTTTGCCGTCCGCGGCACGTGGGTTCGAATCCCACCCGCTCCGCCATATTTCATTCGAAGACGAGTGTCCTGAGGCTTAGGCTGAAGGACTCTTTTTGTTTGAGAATCTGGTTTAGAAATTTCGACGATTGCAAATAAAAATACTATTGCAATTAAAACGAGGTTTGTGTATAATAAATTCAGGTCTAAAGCAATGGTGAGGCTGGATCGAATCAGCCTCACCCCTTTTTTGTGGTCATTTATCAAAAAATTCACAATTGTTTCTGCGAACTGATAAATCCTGCAGGAATCGTATTATGGGTGTAGAAAAATAAAACTAATAGATATCGTATACGAATATTATTGTTGAAGAGAGAACACAATGATCGTAATCTTGCCAGGAGGCAAGTTTGCAAAGCCGTGAAACTAAAAATCGCGGCGATTGATCTTTTGACTGCCAGGCCGCATCGGATTTATTCGGTTCGTTCTGACAGCCTTTTGTTTTTACGATGAAAAACCAGGCTGCGCTGCTTGCCAATTGAGTTCGTTGTGCTTTCTGATAAACTAAGAAAAATAAAAGGCGGTAGCTATGAAAGCCCAAGCAAAGAAACTCTTCAACAAGATTGGTCCGGGATTTATTACCGGGGCATCTGATGATGATCCTTCCGGCATTGCTACTTATTCACAAACCGGTGCGATTTTCGGCTATGGTCAACTTTGGTTGGCCTTGTTTTCACTGCCGTTTATGATTGTTATCCAAAAAATGTGCGGACGGATTGGGTTGGTAACCGGCAAAGGACTATCTGGCGTAATCCGTACCCACTATCCAAAGCCGGTATTGTATTTTGCCGTCTGGCTGCTTTTGCTCGCGAATACGTTTAATATTGGCGCGGATTTAGGGGCAATGGCTGCCTCGGCCCAAATGCTCACGGGATTGCCGTACCTGTTTTGGCTCCTTTTCATGACATTGCTTATTCTGGGGTTAGAGGTTTTTGTTGCCTATCAATCTTATGCCCGGATCTTAAAGTATCTGACCTTCTCCCTGTTTGCCTATGTCATTACCGCCTTTGTGGTAGAGCAGGACTGGGAACAAATTTTGGTTAATACCATATGGCCGCAAATCCAGTTTTCTCAAGAATACATTCTGAATGTTGTGGCTGCATTGGGGACAACCATATCGCCTTATTTGTTCTTTTGGCAAGCGTCGGTGGAAGTGGAAGAAGAGCTTGTTGCGCATAAGTTGGAAGATATGGGGATTGGAATACCGGTGATCACGCAGCAGGATATCCGGAACATGAGTATAGATACAGTGACCGGCATGTTTTTTTCCCAGGCCATTATGTTTTTTATCATCATTACAACTGCTTCGACCCTGCATCTTCACGGGATAACCAATATTGATACTGCGCCAGAGGCTGCAGAAGCGTTGCGGCCTCTGGCGGGTGATTTGGCATACCTGTTGTTTGCGGTAGGAATTATCGGCACAGGCTTACTTGCTGTCCCGATCTTGGCTGGATCGGCTTCGTACGCTGTAGCGGAAACGATGGGCTGGAAGGCTGGATTAAGCAAAAAATTCCATCAAGCGCAAGGGTTTTACGGGGTGATTATCCTCTCGACCCTAATAGGGATGATTACTAATTTTGTGGGTATTGATCCGATAAAAGCGTTGTATTATTCAGCGGCATTTAATGGCTTGGCCGCTCCGCCCTTGATGGTGCTCATCGTGATGATCGCCAGTAACTCAGACATAATGGGACCCTATGTAAATAAAAAGATTAGCAATGTTTTAGGTTGGATTATTATTTTGGCAATGGGGTTTGCGGGAATTACGTTGTTTTGGAGTATGCTTAAATGAAAGAGGTGTAAATGGGGTGAAGGATATTGTGGTTCTATTGAGGACTAGATTACATTACGATAAGGAGAACAGAGACGATGGATGTGGTAGTGGGTAAAACTGATGAACTACATGACCGAATTCACGAATTGATCTCTGAACAAAAATGTTGTGCACAAATCGTGATGGCGATGGGACTTGAAACGCTAGGAAAAGCGAATACAGAATTAATACGGGCCATGCGGGCGCCGTGTTATGGTTTTCATGGCAATCACCTTTGCGGGGCCCTGGTCGCCGGTTCTTGTTTGTTGTCACTTTGTCATGAACAATATTCGATTATCCTGATCCCGGAATTGTTTTATTGGTTCAAGGGAAAATGCGGCAGTCTCAATTGTATTGACATAATCGGCACAGAAGCCGGTGATTTGTCGAAATGCATCGTTTTGATGGGGGAAGTATATTATCGTTGTTTTGTTTTATTGAACCAGTACGGCATAGAACCGGAAGAATAGAGAACGGGAAGATATTTTTCGCTGCTGCAAATGGCGGCAGGGAGACAAGTTCACCCTGCTGCTTATTTTTTTGTCCGTTAGAAAGGAAATTAGAAATTCCTAACGAATTTTGGATAATTAGAAAACCCGGCTTGCGCCGAGCTTTTATAAAACAAGAAATCATGAATTCCACATAGGATACACTGAAAGATAAGCAGCAATTTGAAATGAGGTGGCTGGCATGTTTCCACGACAAATGGACGCTGCACGCGCGGAGGTAATGCGGCTAATTGATGAACAGGTTGACAAAGTTCTATTGCCGTTGAAGAACGTGCCTGATTTATTAAAACGTGAGGGTTTGGGTGAACGGCAA
This sequence comes from uncultured Negativicutes bacterium, assembly GCA_964446265.1. GTDB lineage: Bacteria > Bacillota > Negativicutes > CTSoil-072 > CTSoil-072 > CTSoil-072. Next base: position 9,223 of record CAYUNV010000043.1, read on the forward strand.
CGCAACCTGAGTAGTGAAGCTATCAAACAATGGGAAGAAATATTACAAAGTGAACGGTACAAGGTAGATCGCTTGGAAGCATCCTTTGTTGTGATTGGTACGATGAAATCGGGGAAATCCACAACCATCAATACGATTGTTGGCACAGAAGTGCTGCCGAACCGCAATCAGCCGATGACGACTTTGCCGACAGTAATTCGCCATTACCCGGGAAAATGGGAGCCGGAGTTGTTTTTCCCGGATCCCGGGCCGATGAATCAATTGATGGACCAGTTGTGTAAGATCCTCCGGAAGGCGGACGAAGACGGCTCTTTGAAGCGGTTGGCGTTTTGCGCTACGGAAAGCGGTAAAGAATTAGTCCGTAAAATTATAGATGGGTCCTTGGGTGAAGTCTACGGACATTATAAAGGGCAACAGGAGATTTTTGATTTTCTGAAAAACATGAATGATATTTGGCGCTTGTGCATCAGTAAAGGAGTCGGCATCGACATTGACCGTTTCTTGGGCCAATACGATGATATTCAAAAATTTCCTGCCATCGAGGTTGAATTTACTCATTTGGATGAGCAAGCTTGTGATGCGGGAAATGGGAAATTTACCTTGATTGATACTCCAGGCCCGAATGAAGCAGGGCAAGTTTTTTTAAAAAAAATTATGCGTGAACAGTTGGAAAAAGCATCAGCAGTCATTGCGGTATTGGATTACACGCAATTAAATGCAGAGGCAGACGCTGATATCCGTAGGTCTTTGGATGAAGTGGCCAATGTAACGAGCGACCGTCTGTTTGTGTTTGTCAATAAATTCGATCAGAAAGACCGGCATAGCATGGATGCGGAGACTTTGCGAACCTATGTGGCGAAACAATTGTTTGAAGGCCGATTGGATGAAACGCATGTATATCCAATTTCCAGTCGCTATGGTTATTTAGCCACCCGGGCCGAACGGGAACTTGAGCGGTTCCATCGTTTGCCGGATCCCCGTGTTCATCCTTGGGTAGAGGATTTTGCCTTTTTGGCATTGGGAACTTTCTGGGAGGAAAAAGATTTTGATTCGAATGAATTAAAAAATCGGGCTGCTAAACTGTGGCAGCACAGTTGTTTCGACAGTCTGCTGACGAATGTAGTCCAAGCCGGTTATGCTAATTCGGCCAGCATGAGTTTGCGCGCCGCGTTGGATAAGATGTTGGAGTATAATAAACGCATTGTCGAGAGCTTGCAATTGCGCAAAAATGCTTTGAATACTGATTTTGCAACTATCGAGGATAACGTTCGGGCGTTAACGGAAAAAATTATTTTGATCCATGATTCAAACGATGAAGCACGGCGCTTGATCGATGAAAGTACTAAGATACTGGAAAAAAAGGTGTTTCGCCTGTTTGATGAAATTGATCGGATTGTCAACGATGAAATTCGGCTTGTTTTTGAACGGGAAAATTCGGTTTTGCAGCGCTTGGCACCTTTCGTTAACAACATGTCGCGAAAAAAACCAGTCGAAATCAATCCGCAAATGAGAAGCGATTTTTCGTCCCCGGCGGAAGCAAACCACTTTATTGACAAATTGGTGGCTGCGGGGGTGGAAACAATTGAGCCGCGCTTGCAAGAAATCCAGAAGTTGATTGAAACGGCGGTAAATGAGTTGATAACGGAGGTATGGACCGGAGTCAATGGCCGTTTGGGAAAAGCCTTGGAAGCGGCAGAACGAAGCATGAATGAAACATTCGCTATCGCGATGGAATTTCCCAAGCCTAGCGTGCAGGCCATTCAAATTGATTTTAATGCATTATATCAATCCTCTATTAAGGAAGATGAAATTACCCGGGTTAATACGAAGTTTGAACGAAAATGGTATACTTTGTGGTCTCGCAAGCATAAGGTCGTGTATCAACAGCAGGAACACATCTATTGTGTATATATTCAAGATGTGATCACGCAATTGCAGACGAAATTGAAAAACGATCTGGATAATTTATGGAAAAAACTAGAACGCTATATGGATAGAGAGTTTAATCCGGCCATCAACAATTATTTTGTTGAAACTGCGGACTATTTGCAGCGCTTTGGCGGTGACCTCGCCGACGCAATGCATGATAAAAAGTTGCAAGGTGAGCAATTAGAAAGCCTGCTTTTGGCCATTCAAGACATTTTGACGACATCGTATGAGCAGCAAGAAAGGCTGCAGGAAATGAAGATTACGTTGTTTCAACCGGTAGAAGAACAGCCTGTCATTTGAACATTGGGGTCAGGGTAGTTGAAGGCGATTTTTTGGTGCGGGCAGGAAATATGTCCCGTTGGAGCGAATTGAAACACTCCGCAAGGATGTTTTAACAAGTACACCAGAAAGTATAAAATTTTATCTACGCACAGACTGTAAGATCCCTTGCGGGATCAACAGTCTGTAGCTCGAAATAAGTGCGACTAAGCTTCAGATGGAGTTATCCATCTGAAGCAAGTCTTCTATACCTGGTGTACATAAGTGCAACCAGCGGCTTCCGCCGTCGCTAAAAGCTCGGCGCAAGCCGGGTTTTCTAATTTGCGATTAATGTGTAAAGGAGAATAAATATGGCTGAGAAATTGAAAATGAGTACCCCGTTGGTAGAAATTGATGGGGATGAGATGACCAGAATTATCTGGAAAATGATTAAAGATATTTTATTGCTTCCGCATATTGAATTAAAAACGGAATATTATGATCTTGGGTTGGAAAACAGAGATAAAACAAACGATAAAGTTACAGAAGAGTCGGCGCTGGCTATCAAAAAATACGGCGTTGGTGTGAAATGCGCAACGATTACTGCTAATGCCGATAGAGTGAAAGAATATAATTTGAAACAATTGTGGAAAAGCCCGAATGCTACGATCCGGGCAATTTTGGACGGAACCGTTTTTCGGACGCCGATTGTTGTGGACAGTATTAAACCTTTTGTGAAATCGTGGGAAAAGCCAATTACGATTGCCCGGCATGCCTACGGCGATATCTATAAGAGCACGGAATTCAGAGTCCCGGGGAAAGGAAAAGCGGAACTGGTTTTCACGAGCGAAACCGGCGAGGTATCTTCGCAGACCATCCATGAATTTGATGGCCCGGGCGTAATCTTGGGCATGCACAATATTGATCGCTCCATCCAAAATTTTGCCCGCGCCTGCTTCCGCTATGCGTTGGATCAAAAGCAAGACTTATGGTTTTCGACCAAAGATACCATTTCCAAAACGTATGATGGCGCTTTCAAAGAAATTTTCCAACAAATCTACAACGATGAGTACAAAGACCAGTTTGCTGCTGCCAATATTGAGTATTTCTATACGTTAATTGATGATGTTGTGGCCAGGATCATGCGTTCGGAAGGCGGAATCATTTGGGCCTGCAAAAATTATGACGGTGATGTAATGTCGGATATGGTTGCCAGCGCTTGTGGAAGTCTTGCAATGATGACTTCCGTCCTCGTTTCGCCGGAAGGCTACTATGAATTCGAGGCTGCTCACGGAACTGTACAACGACATTATTATAAGCATTTGAAGGGCGAAGAAACTTCCACCAATTCGATGGCCACCATTTTTGCCTGGTCCGGCGCTTTGAGAAAACGCGGCGAACTGGATGGAAATCAGGAATTGGTGAATTTTGCGGACAAATTGGAAGCCGCTTCGATCCAAACCATCGAAGAAGGGGTCGTTACGAAGGATCTTGCCGGTATTTCCGAAGTGCAACAAATCACCGTGGTCAATACGGAAGAGTTTTTGCGTGAAATCAATCGGCGCCTGGAAGCGATGCTGTAATAGCGGTTTGTTGTTGGCGTATTACTTTGCGGCTGCTGCATAATTTGCAACAGTCGCTTTTTCCTGCGGGGCACGAACTTTTTTGTTCAGATAAATATCATAATTTTGTCACATTCTTGTCACATTTTTCCGTTATGATGATAAAAAAGACGTGGGGAGAGATTACGATGAAAAAAATGGTTTCAATTTGGATCCTGGCACTTTGCGTAGTAGCGATCAGCAGTACTGCCTTTGCTTGGTCTCCTCGGGTGGAAGGAAGACCGGATATTTACGATCCGGGAGAAATGATGGGCTATTTTGTGTGGCATGATCACCACGGTTTTCATGTGCGGACGACAACCAGGGGAAGTGAACATCATTTCAGTGGTGAGATTTCCACGAATGGCAGGATTGTAGGCGCAGATGGTGTAAGGCTTGAAGAGAATGATCATTACCGGGTAAGCCCACACCAACATAAACTGAAATTTGATCTGGATACGCAAGGCGGCCAGGATGGGTTGAATTTTCATATTGCCGGGGGCGATAAAGTAACTTTCGAGCTGTATGTTGACGGACATCGGGTCAATCCGAACCGGATTTTTATTGGCGATCGGGGTTTGCATCCTCGGGAAGGTGAGTTTACCCTCTATCGGTAACAAGGAGTTTAGGCGGCATCAAGAGATCGTTGGTACTTTTGATGCCGCTCCTTTTGTAAGCTGGTATTTTGGCGATACCCTATTTATCGATATTGGCGATATTCATGTTATTGATTGACAAGTGTGATGATAACGGGTATACTATCTAACGTGGTTCGATTTATCAATATAAGTAGTTGTAATCACGATGAAAATGCGATATAATACATAATTGTCAAGCACCCGGAGAGATGTCCGAGCGGTTGAAGGAGCACGCCTGGAAAGCGTGTGTACGGGAAACTGTACCGAGGGTTCGAATCCCTCTCTCTCCGCCATTTTTATTTTAATGGCGGTACGCGGGTTAGCTGCTTTTGTTTTCAATGTCGGACCGCAGCAATACCGGCTGGGTCTTACGCAATGGAAACTCATGAACCCCGTCAGGTCCGGAAGGAAGCAGCGGTAAGTGACAATTTCTATGTGCCGTAAGGCAGCCTGGTCGTGAGTGTTGTTGCGGCCCGACATTCAAAACAACGGCAGTTTTAATAGAAAAATATTTTTTAACAGCCTCAACAGGATAAATCTGACGATGGCTGTTTTTTACTAGACATACAAGCATGTGTGTTTGCAGTGAGAGGTGGAACGGGATGGCATACGTGGCATTATACCGACAATGGCGGCCGCAGGATTTTGACTCCCTGGTTGGCCAGGATCATATTCGAATTACTTTGCAAAATGCAGTCCGTTCCGGGCGGATTGGACACGCCTATTTGTTTTCCGGTCCCCGCGGTACAGGAAAAACCAGTACGGCGAAAATTTTGGCAAAGGCATTGAATTGTGTGCAAGGGCCTACGCCGGAGCCCTGCAACCAATGTTCATGCTGTGAGCGGATTACTGCTGGTAATTCCATGGATGTCTTAGAGATTGATGCGGCTTCAAACCGCGGGATTGATGAAATCAGGGACTTGCGGGAAACCATTAAATTTGCGCCGGTTGATGGGCGCTATAAGATATACATTATTGATGAAGTACATATGCTGACGACCGAGGCATTTAACGCGTTGTTAAAAACTTTGGAAGAACCGCCGGCTCATGTGGTTTTTATATTGGCGACAACGGAACCTCATAAAATACCGGCAACCATTCACTCCCGCTGCCAGCGGTATGACTTTCACCGTATTGAAGCAGGGGAAATTACAAAACGGCTGGCTGAGGTTGTGGCCCAGAACCAATTGCAGATCGAACCGGAAGCGTTGCGGGTGATTGCCGCCCATGCGGATGGAGGAATGCGTGATGCGCTCAGTATCCTGGATCAATGTGCGGCTTTGGATGCGGAGCGTGTGACTGCGGAGGAAGTCCGTAATTTGCTGGGGCTGATTGGCCATGAATGGGTATGGCGGCTGGCCGGCGCTTTGGCGAAACGGGATGCTGCGGAAACGTTACTGGTGTTAGCGGAATTGATCCGAATGGGGCAGGATGTTCGCCAAATTTTGCTGGAATTGGCGCAGCATGGGCGCAGTTTGATGCTGTTTAAGGTTTTGCCGGCTAATTCTGCCGCAATGGAGACATACAGCGAAGACCAAACAGTACTGGCAGAACAAAGTGCGCAATTTACGCATCGTGAATTGGTCGATATGATTCGCAATTTGCATGAAGCGTGCAATGAAGTGAAATGGTCACCCGAGCCGCGGATTACAGCAGAAATGGCGTTGCTGGCTATTTGCCGGCGGACGGTTGCTGATGATTTGGAAGCGCTGGTGGCCAGGATTAGTGCCTTGGAAGATAAGTTGTCAGCCGGAGCGGTACCGGTTGCCAGCGGGGTGCCTGTTAAAACGGCTCCGCTCGAACAGCCGGCTGTCGTACAGCGTCCGCCGGCACGACAGCCGGTGCATAAAGCAACTGCTGCAGAAGTAATTTCTTCTGCTCCCCCGCATCCGGAACCCTTGCCTTCCGTGAAAAAGATTTCGGCCGCTGTGGCAAATGAAGATCCGGCAAAAATATGGGCAGCAGTTCTCAAAGAGTTAGTGACGGAAGGAAAACGTTCGGTGCATGCGTGTATTTCGCAAGGGGAACTTTTCCAACTGGATGAATCACGGGCTATCGTGAGTTTTGCCGCGAAATTTTCTAAGGAAAGAAGTGAACGGGAGGATTTTCGTGCCATTGTCGAGAAAGTAATGGCACACGTGTGTGGCCGCCCCATGCGGCTGCAATGCGTGCTGGGGCATCCGGAACCATCCGTGGCTTCTGCAGAAAAAGCGGCAAGTGTTATTCCTGCGGAGATAGCAGAACCCAAAAAGGAACCGGTATTGCAGGAAACCGCCGCAGCGGACCATCCCGCGGTCCGCAAAGCGTTACAGATGTTTGGCGGCAAGATTATCGAAGAATAAGATACAAGGGAGGAACCAATCATGTTTGGAAATATGGGAAATATGGCCGGAATGATGAAAAAGGTACAAAAACTTCAGGCCGATATGGCGAAAATGCAGGAAGAACTAAAGTTACGTACAATAGAAACGAGTGCCGGCGGTGGTGCAGTTACGGTTGTGATTAACGGGGACAAACAGTTTCAGTCTATTAAAATTGACCCTTCTGCGGTAGACCCGCAGGATGTGGAGATGCTGGAAGACCTTGTTTTGGCAGCAGTAAATGAAGCGATTAAAAAAGTGGATGATATGATGGCACAAGAAATGGGCAAACTGACCGGCGGGATGAATTTACCGCCAGGAATGTTTTAATTGCCATGCAATATATAGCGCCGCTCGCTAAAGTGATTGAGCAATTCCGACGCTTGCCGGGAATTGGTGCGAAAACGGCAACCCGCCTGGCGTACCATATTTTAGAGATGGATAAAGAGCAGGTGCGTGGTTTGGCTCAGGCGATCCTGGAAGCGAAAGAAAAAATTGGCTATTGTTCTGTTTGCTTTAATTTAACGGACAGTGACCCCTGCCAATACTGCCGGGATCAAGATCGGGACGGAAGCATTATTTGTGTGGTGGAAGGACCGCAAGATGTAGCCGCGATGGAAAGAACACGAGAATACCGGGGCCTTTACCATGTTTTACATGGCGCACTATCGCCGTTGGATGGAATTGGGCCGGATGAATTGCGGTTTAAAGAATTATTAACCCGTTTACAGAAAGATCATATTCGCGAAGTAATCATGGCGACGAATCCGGACGTTGAGGGCGAAGCCACTGCCATGTATACGGCAAAACTGCTTCAACCGATGGGTATCAAGGTGACTAGGATTGCCCATGGATTACCGATTGGCGGAGAATTAGAGTACGCTGATGAAGTGACGTTGTCCAAGGCGCTGGAAAATCGCCGTGAGATGTAGTACAACTATACTAAATAAAATCAGGGCCTCTGCCCTGATTTTTATTTAGTACGTTGTTTCCAATCAAATTATACGAGGAGATATGTGTTATGCCGTTTGTTCCGGCTTCTATGGGAGACTTTAGTGTTATTCTTGCTTATTTAGCAGGGATTATTTTAATCT
>CAYUNV010000044.1:0-5868 GCA_964446265.1 uncultured Negativicutes bacterium
TTCCCATTGCGAATATGCCGGAACTTGTACAAGGATTTACTTACTTGAATCCGTTGCGCTATTTTTTAATCATTATTCGCGGGATCTTTTTAAAAGGGGTCGGTGTAACCGTACTGTGGCCGCAAATACTGGCACTGCTTTTACTGGGGTTGCTGTTATTGACGATCGCTGTTAAAAAGTTTCGTAAGAATTTAGCCTGATAAAGTAATAAATGTATTTTTTAAAACCGGCAGGAGGAAGAAAGATGCGAAGCAGAAAAAACACAGAAACACGGAAGGAAGAAATCGTAAGGGCTTCGTTAAAGGTCGTTGAACAATATGGGCTGGATAATCTGAACATCAATGCGATTGCCTCGATTATTCAGTTGGTTCCTTCTGCGATTTATCGGCACTTTAGCAACAAAGAAGAAATCATTGCCGCTCTCATAGATTTTATTGGAAAGCATTTGCAGGAAAATTTGTATCAAGTAACAATGCAAAAAACAACGGCAGTAGAGAGACTGAAGATGCTGTTCGAACTTCATGTCCAACTGATCCGTGAAGAGCCTGCAATTCCTCGCATCCTGTATTTTCTGATCAGCAGCAATCGCGTTCCCGAATTGAAAAGCAGAATGATGTCAGTCGTTAATTCTTATGTATATGAAGTCCAGAAATTATTGCTATTAGGAAAGAAAAATGGCGAGATCAATCCGGATACCGATGTCACAGCCGCTGCGCTGCTCTTTTTAGGAATGATTCAGCCGTTGGCTATTCTCAGCCAGCTAAATGAAGAATTATTGGATGATTATCCGCAAAAATTGTGGCAAAGTTATCAACGTTCACTAAATTTGTAAGAGGAGAGAGAAGAATGAGAAGACAGGATTTGGTCTTGGATCGTGATGCGTCTTTAGCGGTGATTGATCAAAATCATTTTGCTGTTCTTTGTCTTAATGATCCGGAACTACGGCCCTACGGAGTCCCATTAGATTATGTCCGCAAAGAAAACGCATTGTATTTTCATGGTGCAAAAGAAGGTAGAAAAGTTAGCTGCATGAAAGTACATCCTTGGGCTTGTGCGGTGATTATCGGTGAAAATGAAATTATTCCCGAAAAGTTCGGCAGAAAGTATCAATCGGTCATTGTGGAGGGAAGCATAGAGTTTATTGATGATCCGGAGATGAAAAGGCAAGTGATGAGTTGGGTTGTTCAGAAAAAAAGTCCGGAGTATATTGAAAAAGGTCAAAAAATAATTGAGAAGATGCTGGATCGTGTTTTAATCTATAAGATGAATATGGAAGTGATCTCGGGAAAACACGGGCTGTAAACTCCGGGATTTTTTCCGCAATAATGAGGGAGGGGATTTTATGTCATTTGCAATTAAGCCGGGCGTAACCTGGGTGGGAAAAGTGGATTGGGAGTTGCGTAAATTCCATGGCGAAGAATATTCGACTCATCGTGGATCTTCCTATAACTCTTATTTGGTCCAAGATCAAAAAACCGTTCTGATTGATACGGTTTGGCTGCCGTTTGCGCAAGAATTTGTCCATAATCTTGAAAAAGTTGTTAACCTTTCTTCCATCGACGCCATCATTGTCAATCACGGCGAGCAAGACCACAGCGGAGCATTGCCTGAATTGATGCGGCATATTCCGGATACGCCAATTTATTGCACTGCCAATGCGGTAAAATCACTGAAGGGCCAATACAAACAGGATTGGAACTTTAACGTCGTGAAAACCGGAGATAAATTCAACCTTGGCACTAAAGAAATAACGTTTATTGAAATGCCTATGCTGCATTGGCCGGACAGCATGTTGAGTTATCTGAGCGAAGATCATATCGTATTTAGCAACGACGCGTTCGGACAGCATTATGCGTCTGAACTCATGTACAATGATTTGGTTGACCAGAATGAATTATATGCGGAGTGCATTAAGTATTACGCCAATATTCTTACCCCGTTCAGCAAAATGGTAACAAAAAAAATTAATGATATCGTGGCGCTCAACCTGCCAATCGACATGATTTGTCCCAGCCACGGGATTATTTGGCGGAAAAACCCGTTGCAAATCGTCGAAAAATATATGCAATGGGCAGCGAATTATAGAGAAAACCAGATTACTGTCATCTATGACACGATGTGGGGCGGAACCCGGCGTATGGCGGAAGAAATCGCCGCCGGAATTCATACCGCCGATCCGGATGTTGTCGTAAAAGTTTTCAATAGTTCCCGTACCGATAAAAACGATATTATTACTGAAATTTTCAAATCCAAAGCCATTCTCGCCGGGTCGCCGACAGTCAACCGCGGGATTTTATCTTCTCTTGCAGGATTGATTGAAGAGGTCAAAGGGCTTGCGTTCAAAGAGAAAAAAGCAGCAGTCTTTGGTACCTATGGCTGGAGCGGCGAAAGCCCGAAAGTGTTAAGCAAGCTTCTTACAGAGGCGGGCTTTGCCGTAATGGAAGATGAATTTAAAAATTTGTGGCATGCCGATGAAGAAACCTGTCGTGAATTTGGCCGGCGCTTTTGGGAATATAGTCGATAAGAGCGAATGGTAAATGAGGGGTTATCATGCATAAATTACAAATCAAGAGGGTATATGAAGAACCAAACCCAAGAGATGGTTATCGTATCTTGATTGACCGTTTATGGCCCCGCGGAATCAGCAAAAATGAAGCGAAGGTGGATGATTGGGCTAAAGCCATTGCCCCTTCTACCGAAATCCGAATAGAATTCAATCATGTACCTGCCAGAATGGAGGTCTTCCGGGTAAAATATATTGCGGAACTGGATGATAACCCGGAAGCCGCAAAGTTTGTTGATTTTTTTGCAGAAAAGTTGAAACAAACGAACGTCACGTTATTATACGGGGCCAAAGATGAGAGGGTTAATCATGCCGTTATTTTGCGAGACTGGTTTTCAGGGAAACTGCAAATACCGGAGGTGGGTTGCTGAAAGATAAAGATAAGGTGAATGAATTGCTAACACAGGTTGGTGTAATGCAAGAAAAACTGGATAAGACAGTATCGGAAATATTCTTGTAAATGCTTTAGGTCGGTCCGTAAAATTACATTGGAAACCAAAAATTGAAATTGCATAACATGGGCAGCAGGAAAATTCTTTTGACATCTAGAATGAAAAGTTCAAAATTGATTTTCCTAGGATTTTAAAGAACAGGAGGTGAAAATAATGGATCAATTAAAACGGGTTGCTGAGATTAGCACCGAGGCTGCAAATTCAATTAAGGGCGGAAAATCTTGCAGTTGTTCCTGTTCCTGTTCTTGTGCCCAGTCTAATACATCGTCAGCCACTGCGACAAGTGAGAAGGATTCAACGACGTTAAATACTTATGTGGGCCATTGATTTATATCCATATCGTTAGCCTATATTAAAATAAAAGCTAACAATATGGATGGTTTTTTGTACCGTTGCAATGTTGAAACGAGGAGTATTTCAAATGAACACCAAGGATGGATGCGATGTTAAAGAAAATATAGCTTCTTTTTTTGCCGGGAAGTACCCTTTAATCAAACTCTTTCCATACGGGGAAGAGTTTCTTGTCTATGATGCCAAGCCTCATTTTGCTTTTATTCTATCGCAAGAAGAAATGCTGGTTCTTGTCGATTTTTTGCAAGGTATCTCGGCAGAAGAAATAGTGCAAGGGCATTCATCCCGGATGAACACGGAAGCAATTCAACGATTAATAGCGAAATTTACGGATTTAAAAGCATCCGGAGTGTTCCTCGAAGGCCCGGTTGTTCAAATATCGCCAACAGACAGGGGTAGTATCAAAGAACAATTACAGTATTTTGCAGAAAACATTCTCTTGCGAAAATTTTGTCTGGAAGTGACGGAGGATTGCAATTATCGGTGTACTTACTGTAAAAGAACGATTGCCAATACGCACTCGAAAAATAAATTGAGCGAAGAAAATGCATACCAAGGTCTTCACTATTATTTTGAAAAATACACGTCGTTATTCCAAAAACTGACTGATGAAAAAAAGAAATTATTGCTGCAAATTGTGCCTCCCAGCTTATCCTGGTATGGAGGAGAACCTTTCCTGAATTTCGAGCTGATTAAAAAAAGCGCGGCTTATTTTAAAAATCTGCCGTGGCATAAATTCGGCATCGACAGCAAGATTTTGAAATTTACTTCCAATACGAACCTGTCAATCATGAATGACGAGATACTTAACTTTTTGGTAGAGAACCAGGTGTATCTTTTTGTCAGCCTCGACGGCCCGGCAGAAGAACATGATCGATGCCGGTTTTTTGCCAACGGCGGAGGCACTTTTGCAACGGCGTATCACAACTTGTTGAAGATCAAAGCGTTTAATGCAGATTATTTTCAAGAGCGGGTTTCCATTTTTGGCGTGTACACAGATCAACATGATTATGATCAATGTACAGGATTTACTAGCAGCATCGGTGTTCTTCAATGCCAGCATTTTCCTGCCGAATATACAGGGACGTTTGTTGCCGATCCGGAAAAAACAATTGAAAATTATTGCAACTCCTGGGACAAACGATATTCTTCCTTCCAACATATCGCTTTCGCAGCGTCTCATAACGAGAACGTAAGCATGGAGAAGTTTGCTAATATATTTTCGTTTGCAAAAATCAATTATGACTATCCTTCGGGGAAAGACAGTCTGCAAATTTTACTTACCTGCCCGATGGGGTTTGATAATTTGATGCTTGCAGCTAACGGCGATTACCTGATCTGCCATAAAGTCGACGGCACTATGCCGGTTGGCCGCTGTGATTCGGGCTTGGATTTAGACAAATTGCTTGATTTCAACCAGCAATATAACCAGGCAATCAACAATGACGAATGCAAAAATTGTTGGAATGTAAATTTTTGCAGCATTTGTGCTGCTGGCAGAATGGTGGAAAACCAGTTTTTGAATCCAACAAAAAAAGAGTGTGATTATTTTCGTTTGCGCATGGCCTATGATTTTCTTTGCTTTATCCATCTTTCATTGGAGTATCCGGATCTGCTGAAACGAATTTTTGCTTATCGGAATGACCCGCAAAAATATATTGGGATTATTGATATCAATGATTTTTAACAACGATTTTCCCATTTATAAACAATATGACGCGATGGATTGTGGTCCGGCCTGCTTGCGCATGATCGCGAAATACTATGGCAAAGCATATTCATTGCAATATTTTCGTGAAATAAGTTATGCATCGCGGGAAGGTGTTTCCTTGCTTGGCCTCCGTGACGCTGCTGTTTCTATTGGTATGAAGGCAAAGTGCGTTTTGGTTTCCATCGGTTATCTGGAAACTGAGGCGAAATTGCCGTTTATCGTGCATTGGGACAACAGTCATTTTGTTGTTGTGTACAAGGTGAAAAACAATCAGATTTATGTTGCGGATCCTGCCGGAGGTAAAGCGAGATATAATAAAGAGGCTTTTTTGTCGCACTGGAAGGCTTCTGGTCATGAAGGGTATGCTTTGCTGCTCGAGCCGGACGAAGAGTTTTATAAAAGAAATGATGCGGATGTTTCCTCCCCAAGCTTATTCTTTTTGCTAACCTATTTGAAGCCGTATAAGAAATTGCTGGTTCAATTGACGGCAGCCATGGTATTAGGTGGTTTAATTCAACTTTTACTGCCGTTTTTAACGCAACTCCTTGTGGACAAAGGAATACAAGCGAATAATATCGGTATGTTGCAGATGGTTTTATTGGGACAGTTTTTATTGATCGCCAGCAGGGCGTTTGTCGATTTTATCAGGGGTTGGATTTTATTTTATATCAGTACACCAATCAATATTACGCTTGTTTATGATTTCCTCATCAGATTGTCGAAGCTGCCGCTGGGCTTTTTTGATAAAAAAATGCTGGGCGATTTAGTGCAGCGCATCAATGATTATAAGC
>CAYUNV010000044.1:5878-14232 GCA_964446265.1 uncultured Negativicutes bacterium
CGAATAGAGACTTTTTTAACTAGCACAGTGTTAAGCCTCTTACTTACCTGTATTACACTTCTTGTTTTTGGGATCGTTATGGCCACTTACAGTTACCCGGTTTTTTTAATTTTTTGTGCCGGTACCTGTTTGTATTTATGTTGGCTTCGAATTTTCCTGGCAAAACGCAGACAAATTGATTTTGCCAGGTTTAGACAGTTGGGCAAAAATCAAAACACCATTATCCAATTGATTACGGGTATGCAGGAAATACGGCTTCATAATTGCGAAAAGACAAAAATAGCCGACTGGGTACAGATCCAAAATGAATTATTTTCGATCGGCAAACAGAGCGTATCGTTGACGCAAAACCAACAAACCGGTTGTTTTTTGATCCAGGAAACACAAAATATTATCATTACCTATTTTGCTGCCCGTTCGGTCATTCAGGATGATATCACGCTGGGAATGATGATGGCGATTATGTTTATTTTAGGGCAGTTGAACGGGCCGGTTGAACAATTAGTATATTTTATCGTTTCCGCCCAAGATGCAAAAATTAGTTTTGAACGGGTGGAAGAAATTCGCGCGCTGCAAGAGGAAGAACCGACAAATCAAATAAAAAGAACGGATATAGCAAACGATGCGGATATCATTGTTTCTAATATATCGTTTCAATACGACGGCCCTTACTCAGAAACTGTTTTGAAAGACGTTTCGATCACTTTACCCAATAAAAGGATTACAGCCATTGTGGGTACAAGCGGCAGCGGAAAGACGACGCTGTTAAAGTTGTTGTTGGGAGTTTACCAGCCTGTGCGCGGTGCTATTTCTATTGGTAATATCACCATGACTGATATTTCAAATCGTGCGTGGCGAAATCGATGCGGCATGGTTATGCAGGACGGATATATATTTTCCGATACGATTGCCGGCAATATTGCTTTGCAGGATGAGATTACTGACAACGAGAAATTGAAACGGGCGGCGAAGGTGGCCAATATCGACGAATTTATTGAAACGCTGCCGATGGGTTATCGGACCCTGATTGGGGCTGATGGTCACGGTTTGAGCCAGGGTCAGAAACAACGGATTTTGATCGCGAGGGCAGTGTATAAAAATCCGGACTATTTATTTTTTGATGAAGCCACTAATTCATTGGATGCGTTTAATGAAGCAGCGGTCATGAAAAAGTTGGCTTTGTTTTTCCAGAATAAGACGGTTGTTGTCGTTGCCCATAGGTTAAGCACCGTGAAAAATGCCGACCAAATCATTGTCCTGGATCAAGGAAGTGTCGTTGAAACGGGAACGCATACAGGGTTGGTTGCCAATAAAGGAGCATATTATCGACTAGTAAAAAATCAACTGGATTTAGGGAGTTGATTAGGTTGGTTTGCTGGAGAAATATATGTAATATTTTGAAAATGCTGAAAGGATTTTCTTGACACTGCCAGCGGCATATGATATTTTTGATACAATTATACTAAGCATAACTTTTCCAATAGGTGCGTTTTTTGGTAAAAGAGAAGGATTATAGAAGGAGGCACAAACAATGTTGACCGAAGTGATGACACAATCTCAAGGTTCAAAGATTACTCCTGCTGATTTGGTTGCATCAAAACCCGATGAGGCTTTTTTATGGCGTCAGGAGATGGGGAACTGTAGGTATGACTATGTAGAACAAGTGCGGCATTGGGACGAAAGTGAAACAATTTACGATATGCTGATGAGTACCGGCGCACCAACCAGCAGCACCCAATTTGATGGCGAGAAAGACGAATAGATAGAAATAATTGTAAATCCCATCTTGTGGCATTGTCATGCTTAAGATGGGATTTTTGCATCAAAATATCATATATAAACTTAGAGGTCAGAGGGGAGCAGCGAACATTGAATAAGCAGGGCATTACATTATTGTTAACAAATTCCATCGATTATGTTGCTGATTTATTGGTGAAAAATTTAGGGTCGGAGAATGTTTTCCGCTATAATACGGATCTATGGAAGGATTATAAACTGTTGGTTTCGGATACGACAATGGAAATTGAAGATCCAATTGGCCGACGTATTGTTGAAACCGATATTGCCAAAGTTTTTCGGCGTTCCTCGATGCGTGCTTCCAATATTTTTCCGTCCATGCAATTGAATAATGCGGACCGTTATGCGGAGGAAGAAGTCTGGATGGCCTTGAATGATCTTTTAAATATTTGCTGGGAGCAAGGCAAAGTGGTGCTTAGCCAGCCTTTTGCAACGACCCGTTCATGCAAGATGCAGCAGATGCGGCTGGCAGCAAAATATTTTACGGTCACGCCGTTTCGTTTCGTTGTCGGCAGCGAAAAATTTCTTCGCCCGGGGTTTCAGTCGGTTGCAAAAAGTTTCACCTTTAAGTATGCGGACGGGATCGGGTTTTATGCCCGTAAAGTTGATGAAGGCAGCCTGGATGAATCACATCCATGGTTTCTAACCGATTACATCGATGCGGACGAAGATGTTACGGTGGCCCTGGTAAGAGATGAACTATTTGCCTATTCTTTAGACCGCCATGCGTTCCTGAACGAAACTATTGACTGGCGAAAAGCCCCTTCTGCCCATGCGCATAAGGGCTGGCAGCCTGTAAATTTGCCGACTGACCTGGAAAAAGCAATTTTTTCCTTTTCGGCAGATGTGGGTGTTCATTACGCGCGGTTGGACTTTCTCAAGAAAGGTTCAAAGTACACTTTCCTGGAAGCAAATTTCTCCGGCGAGTGGGGGTGGCTTGATACGGACAACAAGAATGGCCTCATGACTAAAATTCTTTATGAAATTGATCCGCGGACGCCGCTCGTAAGCTGTCCCCGGCCTATCTGGCGTTAATCATTGGCGGGAATGTTGGTTTGCTCAAATTCTTTGGCAACAAGACGAGCGTAAAGGGAATTTGTTTTAAGTAGTTGGGAATGGGTGCCATGGCCTTGAATACAGCCATTATTGATAACGATTACCCGGTCCGCTGCTTGAACGGTTGCCAAACGATGAGCCACGACGATCATCGTTTGGCCTCGAAGATACTCTGTAAATGTTTTTTGCAACAGTGATTCATTTTCGGCATCTAAAGAAGAGGTAGCTTCATCCAGAAGCAAAATTCGCGGCTGGCGCACCAGAGCGCGGGCGATTGCCAGCCGCTGCCTTTGTCCGGTAGAAAGCTGCTGGCCTTTTTCGCCGAGTTCTGTACTGTAACCGGATGGTAAGTGCATAATGAATTCATGGGCTTGCGCCAACTTGGAAGCCATAATGATCTGTTCTTCTGTTGCATCCGGGTTTCCATAGAGGATGTTTTCGTAGACTGTACCGGAAAAAATCACCGGTTCTTGTGTGACAATTGCTATACGGCGGCGAAGGTCATAGGGATCCAGGCTGCGCAAATCCGCTTCATCCAGCGAGATAGACCCGGTTTGAGGATCATATAAACGCAATAACAGACGAAGCACTGTTGTCTTGCCCGCGCCGGAAGGACCGACCAATGCAACCATTTCCCCCGGCTGAATGGATAAATTGAAATCCTGCAATGCTGGTTGTTGCAATCGGGCAGGGTAAGCAAAAGTAACCGCCTGGAAAATAAGTTCACCTTTTCCGGATGGTACCGGTAAACAGGAACCGCTTTTTATCCCTTCCGGCATTTGCATAAGAATATGAAAAAGACGTTCGGCAGAGCTGGATGTCTTTTTTATTTCGCTGAAAATCTCCGATAGCCCGGCGAAGCTGAACGCTGCAACGGATACATAGATAAGAAATTGGGTCACCATGCTCCAACTCATCGTGTGGTTGAGAACTTTATGCGCGCCGGCGTATAGGATGGCTACGCCAATATTGAGGGCGAAGAAGAAAACTATAAACAGGAAGAGCGCTCTGGTTCGCATCAGTTTTTCACTTGCCGAAAAATTATCTTCGCTTGCGGAACGGAAGCGTTTTTTTTCAATACTTTCTCCAGTGAAAGCTTTGATTGTCGCGATTGCGTTAAGGGATTTTTCGATTTGTGTAACTACTAGAGCTTCCCCTTGCCGGGACCAAGAAGCGGCCTTGCGAACTCTCCGGCCAAAGGTCAACGCGATCCAGGCTAACAATGGCCCGATTAAGATGACCAATCCCGCTAGCTGCCAATCAATCAAAATCATGAGAAAAACAGCACCGATTAATTGAATGAATGAGCGTAGGCCAATAGGAATGACGATGCTTACCATGGTTTCCAGTACGGCGACATCGGAGGAAAGCCGCGATAATAAATCCCCGGTAGGGTGGGTTTCGAAAAAAGTCATCGGCAGATCCAGAAGATGGTTGTATATGCGTGAGCGAATATCCGTTACAAATCGCTCTCCCAGCCAAGACAACATGTATCCTCTAAGGGCTGCCGTTGCTGCATATAAGGTGATCACTGCCGTCAGGATAGCGGCGGCAAGGTGTAAGCCGGACCAATCTTCGTTTATGATGTTTTGATCGACGAAGTAACCCAATACTTTGGGGATAGAAAGCAGGCTACCGGAAGAAATCAATAGCGCGGCAAGCCCGAAGAGCAGGCGGGTAGGATAGTTACGGAAAAAACTCCAGATAAAACCGGTAGTGAACTCCAATCTGGATTTTGTTTTGGCATAAGCAATTTGTCCCCTCTCAACGAGCGATAATCTTTTGCAACATTCGATTTTTGCCAGTGATTATCCTGCGCTGATTTTGCAGTCAGTTTTCTGTTGGAATATATGCTGCAGCATTTGTTGTATAATACACATTCGTAGAAGTTAATAGCCCAAACGTGGCATAAACATACTTAAAAATTATTATAAAATTCAAAATTATTTGACAGTACGCCGCGAAAAGTTATTGCAATGTAGTATAATATGAATAAGTAGTGTAAATTTTTCTCGTAATACAGGGAATATTGTGATTGGCAAACTTGCTGAAAGGCAAGGACGCAAAGCCGTGGGTCTAAAAGCCACGGAAAACGGGCTTATGACTGCCAGGCCGCACCGGATTATCCGGTTGTGTTCTGGCATTTTTTGTGTTGTTTGAGTGAAAAATATTTTACTCAAAACTATTTTTCATCGCGTATCTGAGAAGAGATGAAGCAATTGGTATTAGTAAAAAGAAGGGGGATTTTGGAGATGAAAATACCCATAATATTGGGCCAACCACTCCATCTTTGGTTGGGCATAGTGTTGCTATTTTTAGTTATGTTTGAGATTGCTGTCGTAAAAAAACTGCTGCCAATTTCTTTTCGCTGGCATCGAATTATGGGCTATGTAATTCTCGTGCTGGCGATTGTGCACGGTTCTTTGGTCATGGGATTATATCGAGGCCTATTCAGATTATAGAGGCGCATTTCATAAAGAGTGGTTATCGTCATATATTTCATAAAGAGAGGTGTTTTATCATATGGGTCAGTAAATGATGCTTCAAGAATTTTTAAGGGGAGAATTTTTCTAAAAGAATGGAGGTTATATTGTGGATATTTTTGATTATGCGTTAAAAATGGAATTAGATGGTGAAAAATACTATCGGGAGCAGGCCGAAAAAGTAAAACACGAGGATTTGAAAATTGTGTTGGAAGGTCTGGCCGACGACGAATTGCGGCATTACAAGATTATCCAATTAGCGAAAAACCAAACGTTCCAGTATATCGAAACCGATCCAGCGTTACGCAATAGGCCAAATGTGTTCTCTGCCCGGGAAAGCAAAACTGATGTTTTAAAACATAAAAGTTCCATTGAAAAATTAAAAGATGAACAAATCGATATATATCGTGAAGCATTGAAAATAGAAAACGAAAGTGTAGATCTTTACAAGAAAATGAAAGAAGATGCGAAGAGTGAAGAAGCGAAGACAGTTTTCGCAAAACTTATGCATGAAGAAGAAAAGCATGTACAAGTTATTGATACAATCATTGATACGTTAAACCATGTCAAAGACTGGGTAGAAGCTGCAGAGTTTACTCATACAGACACCTATTGATGAAATACTGCGAAACATAGCAAAAAACCGGCTGTATTTATGCCATAAAGTATGTGGGAAGAGGTGGTGTGTATGAAGAAAAGAAAAGTGTTGTTATTTAGCGTGCTGTTATCTATGCTGATTCTTGCAACCGCCATAAGTGTTACATCCGCAGAACCAGTTTCTGAAAAGAATACTGTTCTTATTCAGGGCTATTCTTTTCAGCCTCCTGAGATAACTATACAAAAAGGTGAAACAATTACATGGATAAACAAGGATTCAGCGGGCCACGATGTCAAAGGGAGCTTTTTTTACAGCGGAATCTTGCGCGAAGGCCAGTCTTTTCAACAAACTTTTAATGAAGCAGGAGCGTTTGATTATTACTGTTCGCTTCATCCGGGCATGAAAGGACGAGTGAATGTACAATAAGTTAAGTCATTGAAATATATGGATAGTGACTCAAAGTATGAGGAGGGGGATCAATAAATGGCAGATATTGAAATCCTAAATAGAACATCTTTAAAGGAAATGTATGATGAATATGGTTTGCAGTTCCGCATCGAAGAATTGAAGTTGGCGAATGGTGAAAAGGCGGTAATGTTCCAAGATTTTGATGAAACCCATTATATAGTTTATGACGAACGGTTTAAGAACATGGATGTAATGCATGATGACCGTAAAGGGTATATTTTTGAAAATGGAGAAGCAATTGATTGGACGGATTATCCTCACAAACTAAAAGACAAAGAAGGGAACAAGTGAAATACTACTTCAACGGAAAGCCAAGTCTTTGTAGGCTTGGCTTTCCGTCGCCATAATCCTTCATAGCAAAATTATTGGCATTGGAGCAACACTGATTTATTTTGGCAAAAGCATTATTTTGCAAACTCCAAAATTCCAGCCAGTTATTACGGTGGATGGATTTTTCCTTAACTAGGGAAAGAGGAGTGGAAGATATGGGCACAGCATCAAAAAACGATGACATTAGGAAACTGCCGGAGAATTACCGCAATTTTTATGAAGAAGTCATATCGTTTATCCCATCAAACAGAATATTTGCCGATCCGATCCATAGGTTGGCTTATGGAGTAGATGCCAGTCTATACCGTATTACGCCTAAATTGGTCGTGAAAGTACGTACGCCGGAGGAAGTGGCTGCAATCGTTAAAATTGCAGCGCAGTATATTGTTCCCGTCACTTTTCGTGCCGCCGGGACAAGCCTTTCCGGCCAAGCTCTTTCTGATTCTGTTTTGCTTGTTTTGGCTGGCGGTTGGAGCAAGTACCTGGTTGCAGATAATGGTGGCAAGATTACGCTCGAACCAGGCATACTTGGTGTAGAAGCCAATCGTTACTTGAGTCCGTATTCGCGGAAAATCGGGCCGGACCCGGCGTCGATCAACCATGCCATGATAGGGGGGATTGCTGCCAATAATGCGAGCGGCATGTGCTGTGGAACGGCAGATAATAGTTATAAAACAGTTGCAGCGATGAAAATTATTTTTGCCGATGGATCTTTGTTGGATACTGCCGATTCTGTTTCGTGCGAAAATTTTAAGAAAGGCCATGAAGCATTGATCGCCGAAATTGTGCGGATCAGGGACGAAATCAATGCGGATACCCCATTATGTAATCTTATACACCGAAAATATAAAATCAAAAACACGACCGGGTACAGCATGAACGCTTTCG
Organism: uncultured Negativicutes bacterium; assembly: GCA_964446265.1. Taxonomy (GTDB): domain Bacteria; phylum Bacillota; class Negativicutes; order CTSoil-072; family CTSoil-072; genus CTSoil-072. Next base: position 13,499 of record CAYUNV010000044.1, read on the forward strand.
TTGACTTTCAGGATCCTATCGACATCATCACTCATTTGATGATTGGATCAGAAGGAACCTTGGGCTTCATCGCTGAGATAACGTATAAAACTGTTATCGAACATCCTTATAAAGCATCGGCGCTTATGATTTTTCCTGATATGGAACACGCTTGCCTTGCGGCCATGAAACTGGATCGTCCGTTGGTGGCGGCAGCAGAAATGCTTGATCGCATATCACTTCGCTCTGTAGAAAATAACGAGGGGATGCCCGCATACTTAAAAGACCTGGATGAAGCAGCGACTGCGCTGCTTGTTGAAATTAGAGCGGCAGACAAGGAAACTCTTGAAGACAGCATTAAAAAAACGAAAGAACGACTGGCGGATATCCCTGTTCTTTTCCCGATTTCGTTTACGGATAATAAGGTGGAAAATGACAAGCTATGGCGCATCCGTGCTGGAATATTTCCTGCTGTTGGCGGCATTCGCCGCCAGGGGACTTCGGTGATCATCGAGGATGTTGCTTTTCCCAAGGATCGTCTGGCAGAAGCGGTTCTTGCTTTGCGAAGCAGTATGAATAAACATGGCTATCAAGATGGGGTTATTTACGGACATGCGCTAGATGGAAATGTGCATTTTGTATTTACCCAGAATTTCGACACGGCGGAGGATATTGAACGGTATAAAGCGTTTATCAATGAAGTTTGCAGTATGGTGGTGGGGCAATTTGACGGCGCTTTAAAAGCGGAGCACGGC
>CAYUNV010000044.1:14242-16832 GCA_964446265.1 uncultured Negativicutes bacterium
GGCACTGGGCGCAACATGGCTCCTTTTGTGGAATTAGAATGGGGTCAACAGGCCTATAGCTATATGAAACAATTAAAACAGGATTTTGATCCTTTGAACTTACTTAATCCTGATGTAGTAATCACCCATAAAGGCACTGTTTACCTTGAAAACCTTAAATTGATGCCGCAAGTCCATGAGATTATCGACAAGTGCATGGAGTGCGGTTTTTGTGAAGTCAATTGTCCTTCGCACAATTTAACCAGCAGCCCACGCCAGCGCATTGTCCTGCAACGTGAAATTGCACGCCTGAAAGCGGATGGCGCAGCAGAAGATCAATGGAAACGGCTAGAACATGATTTTACTTATTTTGGCGATGAAACTTGCGCAACGGATGGTCTATGCGAAACAACCTGTCCGGTGTCCATTAACACCGGCAGCTTCACGAAATTCATGCGTTCCACCAAAACCAGCCCGAGCGGGCGAAAACTTGCGAAATATATGGCGCAGCATTTCAAAGAGGTAACTTCGCTGGCCAAACTAGGTTTGGCAGGAGCACATCTTGCCCATACTACGCTGGGAACCTGTGCAATCGGTAGTTTAGCCGGAATGGCGCGGTCTGTGAGCCGCGGGAAAATTCCCAAGTGGAATAAGTGGCTGCCGCAGGCAAGTGCAAAACTGGGGATACCTGCTTCGGGGTCGAAGGCAGGGAACACTGTTGTTTATTTCCCCAGCTGCATCAGCCGTACTATGGGACCGGCCAGGGATGACAATGACCAACGGTCTTTGCATCAAGTGATGTTATCGCTTTTAGATAAGGCAGGCTACCATGTCATTTTTCCTCCTTATCTTGAAAAATTGTGCTGTGGTATGCCTTTTGAAAGCAAAGGATATTTCGAAGCGGCGGATGAATTGAGCGCAGCCTTGCAAAAAACGCTGTTGGCGTGCAGCAACAATGGAGAATACCCGGTATTATGCGACACGAGCCCCTGTGTTTACCGCATGAAACGTGTGATGGATAAGCGGCTAATTATTTTGGAAACTGTCGAGTTTATTCATGATTACTTGTTAGAACGGCTGGAATTCAACAAAATCCCACAAACTGTTGCTATCCATGTAACCTGTAGTTCCATCAAAATGGGCCTTGCCGATAAATTTCGCGCAGTAGCGGAAGCCTGCGCAACAAAAGTGATTGTTCCTGAAAAAGTAAAATGTTGTGGTTTCGCCGGGGATAGGGGATTCACCGTTCCGGAGCTCAACGATTCCGCGTTGGAACATTTGAAAGAGGCGTTACCGTTGGATTGCAAGTTCGGCTATTCGAACAGCAGGACCTGCGAGATTGGCTTGGCCGACCACAGTGGAATTAGTTATCAGTCTATAGCCTTCCTGGTGGATCGTTGCAGCCTTTCACGTAAGGATACCGTTTGATTAAATTAGATTCGCTGCTAATATTGTGATACGCCATAGTTGCTCTGGTAATTTAATGGGGAGAGGAGCTGGGGAAAATAGAAACAAAGAAGCGGGAAGGCTTTTCTTCCGGGGTCGCCGTGTTTTTTGCGACCTTGGGTTCAGCAGTGGGATTGGGTAACATATGGAAATTCCCTTACTTAACCGGTGAATACGGGGGTGGCGCATTTTTGCTGGTATACCTTTTGTGCATTGTATTTGTCGGCTTGCCGGTCATGTTTAGTGAATTTTATATCGGCCGCAAAACCAGGAAAAATGCGATTGGCGCTTTAAAACAGTTAAAGCCGGGCACCGCTTGGAAACATATCGGTACAATGGGGGTAATCGCTGCCTATTTAATCATGTTTTTCTACAGTTGCGTAGCGGGCTGGGTGTATTTCTATTTGTTTAAAGCACTTGCGGGTGATTTTGCCGGCATTACCATGGAAACTGCGAAAAGTCAGTTTGGCGATGCGATTATGGGGCCGCTTTCGCCGATTTTGTGGCAAATTATCGTCATGACGGTGGTTGCTGCAATTTTGGCGGCCGGAGTAAAGCAGGGAATTGAAAGGATCACAAAAACGTTGATGCCGATGTTATTTATTTTAATTATCATTTGCGATGTTCGGGCCCTGACGTTACCGGGAGCTGGTGAAGGTTTGAATTTCTTATTCCAGGCTGATTTTACCAAACTGTCGGCAGCTGCTATTTTGACAGCATTGGGTCTGGCCTTTTTCAAGCTTTCCCTCGGCGTTGGTACCATGATGACTTACAGCAGTTATTTTACCGTGGATAATAATTTATTCGCTACCGGAGCCAAAGTAGCTATATCGGATACCGTTGTATCCCTTCTGGCCGGTATTGCTATTTTCCCTGCCGTATTTTCTTTCGGCCTGGAACCCGGCGCTGGTCCTGGATTATTATTTATGACTATTCCAATGGTATTCTCACAAATACCTTTGGGAAATGTTTTACTGGTTGCATTTTTCTTCTTAACTTCGATCGCAGCTACTACGGCCATGTTATCGCTAGTAGAAGTACCGGTAGCGTATTTTTCCGAGGAATGGGGTTTTTCGCGGAAGAAAGCGGCTATTGGGAGTGCTTTTATTATTGCGTTAATAGGGATATTGGCCACGTTGTCAGTGGATAAGAGCAGCCTTCTGGG
>CAYUNV010000044.1:16842-17097 GCA_964446265.1 uncultured Negativicutes bacterium
CAGTTACACCTTCTGGGGCAGAGGATTTTTTGACTGGTTTGACTACCTCTCGTCAAATATCATACTACCGATAAACGGCCTATTGATTTCCTTGTTTATTGGCTATCAAATTAAGAAAGAAGATTTGCAGCTCGAATTTTCCAACCAGGGAACGAAAAATATTCGATATATTATGCCGTTGTTTTATTTTATTATCCGCTACGTATCGCCTGTGCTTTTAATCGTTGTGTTCCTCAATGCAACCGGTATATTGAA
>CAYUNV010000045.1:0-16981 GCA_964446265.1 uncultured Negativicutes bacterium
CCATTCTTCAACGAATTTTTGGTCATACAGGCCTTCGTTAATGATCACATTTAAGAAGCCCATGGCGATTGCGCCGTCCGTTCCCGGCCGGAGCCGCAGCCAGACATCGGCCCGGGAAGCAAAAAAGGACAGGCGGGGATCAATACAGATGATTTTGGTTCCCTGTTTCATTAAGTCAATAATCCAGTGGCCGAACACATTATCCGGGCAGGAAGAAGGGATATTGTAACCCCAGATTACGATGCACTCCGGCTTGGTATAACGGGGGTCTTCATACCGTTCGGGAAGCCATTGCGAGGCATCCATGATGCAATAATCCCCCTGTACGGTAGTTACCGCTGCGATGCGGGGGCTATAGCAGGCTAAGCCGCTTAATGCGAACATGACGTTAGGACTGCCGTAGGCATAAGCCAGCATGCAAATCCAGGCTCCGATGTCCCGGCCGGTGCCCATTGAGAAGATTACGCTTTCGGCGCCGTATTCATCACGGATTTTTGTCATTTTTTCTTCGATATAATCAAATGCTTCGTCCCAGGAAATTTCCTGCCATTTGCCTTCGCCCCGTTCGCCGACCCGTTTCAAAGGGCGTTTAATCCGGTCAGGGTGGTACACATATTGTGTCATTGCCAGACACCGGGCGCAAATCCGCCCCTGGTTCCAAGGGTGCTCAGGATCCCCCTCGATTTTTACCAATTTGCCGTCTTCGATATGGGCCAACACGCCGCAGCCGCCATGACAGCCAGCCCCTGCAGACCACGCCGTGGTTTGCACAATTTTACGTTCTTTGCTCATACAACAACCTCCTAAATTAATTTTCATCGGCCAATTACTGTGGTAACTATGGCGGATAAGAAAATAAAAAAATCCCGTCCCTAATGAAAGGGACGAGATTGTACTCCCGCGTTACCACCCAGCTTGTATTGCTACCACTTCAGATACGGAAGCCCTAGCTTCGATATCCTATCCATGTAACGGCGGCCGCCGGCATAGCCTACTTTTCGCGTGGAACGCCCGCGCGTTTTCAGCCTGCAACTCCAAGGTGTATTTCCTGCGCAGTCAACGTCCGGTTTACACCAACCACCGGCTCTCTGATCATTCACGTGCGATTACTTTTCCTCATCATCGTCATTTCTGATATGCAATTTTTTTATTATTATAATTCCATGTTTTAACTTTTGTCAAGGAAAGTTTCACGCAATTCGTGTAAATTGCGCTTCGTTGATATCGGGCAGCAGGTTCTGACCTATATGTTCAAGATGTGTTAAAATAGAAACAAGATTGCGATGTCATTCAGGAGGAGAACGATGGCGGTAGATTTACATATACACACGAACGCAAGTGGAGATGGAGAATTTTCTCCCAAAGAAATTATCCGGATGGCGAAGGAAAATGATCTTCAAACGATTGCCATAGCGGATCATGATACGGTTCGTAGCGTGGAAGAAGCCATATATTGGGGCGAACAGCAGGGAATTGAGGTGATCCCTGCCTGTGAATTTTCTGCCATATACAGGGGGAAGTGGCTGCACATTCTAGGTTACTTGATCGATTACAAGCATCCGGACATTGCGGATTGGTGTTCTGAAATTGAAAATGGACGCTGGAATATTGTGGATGACCAAATCAATAAGTTGCGTGAGGTTGGTTTTTATTTAGAGAAAGACTCGGTGTTGGCAACTGGTTCTTATCCCATGCCGGCTTCGTATGCGAAAGCGCTGTTTGCTGATCCCCGCAATTACCATAACCCGCTGTTGAACCAATACCGGTCACAAAAGAATTATATCATCCGCTTTTCGCTAGATTGGCTGGTGACGGGCCGTCCGTACAAGGTTTCCCAGTATATTCCGGATGTGAAAGAGGTGATCCGGCTTGTCCTTCGATGTGGCGGTGTTCCGGTTTTGGCTCATCCGGCGGCCACGATCCGATTGGAGGAAGAAGAAATCATTGATGCCTTGCTGAAGATGGGACTCGTGGGGATTGAAGCCTTTACCACCTGGCATACACGAGAACAGGAAGAATATTACTATCGGTACTGTCAACAAAAGAAAATCCTTGTCACGTGCGGCAGTGATTTTCATGGGCGGAGTAAGCCGGATATCCGAATTGGCCAGGTGCGGAACAACGGTTGCGATGTTGTAGCGAATTTGAAACAGGTTGCGAAAGAGATGGCCATTTTACGCGGATGATTTGCGGATACGTGTTGCTCACTCATTTTGCGTTCACGAACATAAATAGTGCTACACCTTAGATCCAGGCGTTTGCCTGGATCTTTTCAGTTGTAGTGAAATTGCTTATTGCGGCATAAATGCGAGTAGGCTTTTCTGGCATTTGAATGTATCGCAGTTCTGTAACAGAAAAAGATGAGCGTCCGGGAGAGGAAAATATATTGTATCAAACAATGTCTAAATAAGAGACAACTTGTTACAAAATAAACACAGTTATCTATAAAGTATACAAATATAGACGGAAAAACCGAATGAATTATATAAAAATTATACAATTGGCGGCTATTTTAACAAAAATTTAGCTGATTTTAGTATTTTCAGTTTTTTACGTTACAGCCTGTTAAAACCTAATTCCTTACACTCAGTTTTAACAGGCTGTAACGTAAATAAGTATGTGACCACTGGCTAGATTGCAGGTGCTTTAGGTAGGGTTTCAGCCGTTTTGGCGAAAAAAATCCCATGGTATTAAGTATATTTTCTGTTAATTGGCACGAATTTTGCATTTAATGCTCGTTAGTATTAAATGTTTTTAAAAGTATGAATTTTAAAAAAGACAAGGGGGTGGAAGTGGCACCATACTGGTTTCCGGTAAGAAATTTGTGTGTGATTAGAATGGGAGGCTATGTATTAAATGGAAGTATTAGGAATTATTATAAGCTTGTTGTGTTTGATGTTTTTTGCGTACAAAGGGTTTTCGGTAATCTACTTAGCGCCAATTTTCGCATTAATGGCAGCCGTCAGCCAAGGATTGTCTCCATTGCCGGCATACACTGAATTGTTTATGGGTAAAGCGGTTGGCTTTGTAAAAGTTTTTCTTCCGGTATTTGTGTTGGGTGCAATGTTCGGCAAGGTAATGGAAGATACAGGGATGGCAAAATCAATTGCTAAATTTATTACTGATAAACTTGGTGAAAAATACACCATTATTGCACTTGTACTTACTGGTGCTTTTGTTACTTACGGTGGAATGAACGGCTTGGTTGCCGGTTTTGCGGTTTATCCAATTGCCGCTAACTTGTTCCGGCAAGCGAACTGGCCGAAGCGGTTTATCCCAGCGACGATGTTCCTGGGTTTCGGTACGGCTACTATGGATGCTCTTCCTGGTACGCTGCAGCATATTAACATCATTGCGACGTTCTATTGGGGTACTACGGTTTATGCCGCTCCGGTTATTGGTACGCTTGGTGGCGTGGCGATCCTTGGTATTGGTATCTTCTGGCTCAACCACCGGATTAAAAAGGCGGTAGCCAATGGTGAAGGTTATGGTACCGGTCATATCAATGAAACGGAAATAGGCGAAGATGTGAAATTGCCAAATTTCTTTCTGTCTATTTTGCCGTTGTTCATTGTAATTGGGCTTAATTTTGTGTTAACTGTGCTGGTTAAATGGGACCCTACTATGTTGGATCCATATATTGCAATGAAGCTGCCGTTGGTTACTACCAAAATTAGCTCCATTCTTGCCGTTTGGGCTTTGACTACTGCAGAAGTGGTTGCGATCATTGTTGCGATGGCTATTGGCTGGAATAATATCAAAAAAACCGGCATATCCAAGGCATTAAATGCTGGCGCAATCGGATCTTTGCTGGCTGTTCTGAACGTAGCTTCCGAAGTTGGTTATGGTAATGTTATCGCAACCTTGCCTGGCTTTAAATCCGTTGCTACTTTCTTGCTGGGATTAAGTTTTGGCGGAAGCCCGTTGATGTCGGAGGCTGTAACTATTACGACACTGGCTGGTATGAGCGGATCTGCCGCCGGCGGTATGGTAATTTCTTTAGAGCTTATGGGAAAACAATGGTTAGCCATGGCGCAACAGACCGGCTTGTCGCCGGAAATTCTCCACCGTATCGGTTGTATGGCTGCTGGCGGTATGGATACATTACCGCATAACGGCGGAATTATCACCCTCCTTGCAATTTGCGGCCTGACTCATAAACAGTCTTATCCTGATATCTTTTTTATGACTATAATGAAAACCGGCATTGCGTTTGTTATGATGGGAGTTGCTGTTGTAACCGGGTTGGTGTAACTACGGTTCCTTAAATGTGGATAGACTCATTCATAGAACAAACTTAATTCCGATATAGAATGCTACTTAATTTCTACACAGAACAATACTAATTTTCTACCTGAACTAATTTTGTACAAACAATGGTTTGTACACCACTTCCAAACCACTTATTGTTTTCGGCAACGGACTCAATAAGTGGTTTTTCCATGCATAAAAGGTGCGAAAAGATCCTGGTTTAAACCACATATTGTGGAATACACCAGGATCTTTTCGTGTTATTAACCTTTCAGAAATTTTTAGGATTCAGTTTTCTTGCTGCTCAATAGACGTTTTAGCAAGCTTTAATCTTTTTAAACTCTTCCGTCAATACCGGCAAAACTTCTAAGGCGTCGCCGACAATTCCGAAATCGGCCACTTTGAAAATAGTAGCTTCAGGATCTTTATTGATCGCAATGACGACATCAGAAGAAGACATTCCGGCTACGTGCTGGATGGCGCCTGAGATGCCGCAGGCGATATAAACTTTTGGCCCTACGGTTTTGCCGGTTTGACCCACTTGGTGCATATGCGGCTTCCAACCGGCATCGACAACAGCCCGTGAAGCGCCGACGCTGCCGCCTAAAACACCCGCTAAGTCTTCAATTAGAGCGAAGTTTTCCGGTTTCCCCATTCCGCGGCCGCCGGAGACGATGATTTCGGCTTCTTCCAAGTTGCAGGAAGTTGTGCAAACCCGGATCACTTCAATCAATTTTGTCCGGATGTCGTCTGCTTTGACCTTGCTTGCTACCCGGATGATTTCGCCGGTTTTGCTGGTATCAGGTACTGGGCGTTTGAAAACGGACGGCCGGACAGTACCCATTTGCGGCCGTTGATCCGGGCAAAGGATGGTTGCCATAATATTGCCGCCGAAAGCCGGACGGGTCCAGGCCACTAAACCGGTAGCTTCGTCGATGCCCAAATCGGTGCAGTCGGCGGTGAGCCCGGTATTAACCCGGCAGGCAACACGCGGCCCTAAGTCGCGTCCGTCATTCGTTGCGCCTAATAAAATTACCGATGGTTTATAGGTGCCAATCAAATCTTCGAATACGGCGGTATAGCCATCTGTATTGTAATGGCTCAACTCAGGCGCTTCTACTAAATACACTTGGTCAGCTCCGCTGGCGAATAAATCCTTGGCGACGCTTTTCACGTTTTCACCGATTAACACGGCAGCCAATTTTTGTTTCATGCTGTCAGCCAATTTGCGGCCTTCACCCAGCAATTCAAGACTAACATTGCGCGGTTTTTTATCGGATAATTCAATGTAAACCCATACGTCTTTATAGTCTGCCGTGTTTACAGTCGTTGTTTTTTCTTCCGCTTCCCGATAAATTGCTTTGACCGGGCATGCATCGATACAAGCACCGCATTGCGTGCAAGCATCGGTGATTACGGCTTTGCTGTCCTGCATTTCAATTGCGCCGAACGGGCAATTTGAGGCGCAAGCGCTGCAGCCAATACATTCTTCCGTTACTTTTACTGCCATTGTTCGTATCCTCCCGAGTTATACTATTTTTGCTTCTGTTAATTTTGCTAATAGTTCATTTACGGCATCACGGGCGGTTTCCCGTGCGATCGTAACGCCTTGTTTGCGTTGGGGCGGTGTAAAGATTTTGCGTACTTGGGTCGCGGAACCTTTCAAGCCGATTTTATTGCTGTCCAAATCCATGTCGGCAGCACCCCACATTGGGATCTCTATTCGGCTGGCTTTTCGCGTTCCCTTAACGGTAGGGAAGCGTGGTTCATATTGCAGGGATTTAATGATCGAGATCATCACCGGGAACTTCGTCTCGATCACTTCGTAACCGTCTTCGTGTTCCCGCTCGGCCCGCAGGCAATCGCCTTCTACGTTCATTTTGGCAACATACGTCAATTGGGCAATTCCAAGATGTTCTGCCAATTCCGGGCCTACCTGGGCCGTATCGCCGTCAATCGCCTGCTTACCGCAGAAGATCACGTCATAGTTGCCAATCTTGCGGATTGCGGCCGCCAGCGTGTAACTGGTAGCCAGGGTATCAGCGCCGCCAAACGCCCGGTCACTGATCAAGACCGCCTCATCGGCGCCCATTGCGATGCACTCCTTGAGAGCCTCTTTTGCCTGCGGCGGTCCCATCGATAGCACGGTAACTTTGCCGCCGTTCTGGTCTCGCAACTGCAGAGCCGCTTCAAGCGCGTTCTTGTCGAACGGGTTCACAATACTGGGAACTCCTTGGCGAATGAGCGTGTTTGTTACTGGATCAATTTTTACTTCCGTCGTGTCAGGCACTTGCTTAACACATACAACAATTTCCATATTTTTACCCTCCGATTTCTTTCTGAAAAACGCGGATCGTTGATCATCTTTTCAATTTTAATATAGGGTCTAACATTATTTACTGCTTAGTAATTGGCCGGCGATAACCATACGCTGGATTTGGTTTGTTCCTTCAAAAATTTGCATGATTTTCGCATCGCGCATTAATTTTTCTACCGGATACTCTTTGCTGTAACCATAACCGCCCAAAATCTGTACGGCATCCGTGGTTACTTTCATTGCCGCATCGGAAGCGAATGTTTTGGCAATCGCAGCTTCTTTCGTGAACGGTACGCCGGCATCTTTCAGGCGGGCCGCTTGGTGGACCAAGGTCCGGGATGCTTCTACGGCAATGGCCATGTCAGCCAGCATAAATTGGATCGCTTGGAAGGTAGCGATTGGTTTGCCAAACTGGATCCGTTCTTTGGCATACTTTGTTGCGATATCTAACGCTGCCTGCGCTACGCCAAGGGAAGTAGCGCCAACGACAGGACGGCCGATATCCAAGGTTTGCATGGCGATTTTAAAGCCTTCATTTTCTTTGCCCAGCAGATGGCTGGCAGGAATGCGGACATCTTGGAAAATGACGTCGCAGGTATTGGAAGTGCGGATACCCATCTTGTTTTCTTCTTTGCCAACAGAAACGCCGGGGCGATCCCGTTCCACAATAAATGCGCTCAGGCCTTTTAACCCTTTGCTTTTGTCGGTGGAAGCAAGAACCGTGTATACGCTGGCTAAACCCCCGTTTGAAATGAAGCATTTTGCACCGTTGATTACATACTCATCACCTTCGCGGCGAGCCGTTGTGGCTACTGCGCCGGCATCCGAGCCGGCATTCGGCTCCGTCAAGCAGAACGCGGCCAATTTGCCGTCGCCAACGATGTCAAAAAACAGTTGTTGTTGTTCTGGGGTACCGGCGAGCAGAACCGGATAGGCACCCAAGCTATTCACGCCGACCATAGTAGCGAAACCGGCATCACCTTTGGCCAGTTCTTCTGCAATGATAGCATGATCCAAGCTGCCAAAGCCAGGGCCGTCAAACTCTTCCGGCATAGCCATGCAGTGGAGTCCCATATCGGTGATTTTTTTAAACAAATCCCAGGGAACTTCGCCTTCCACCTCATATTTTGCGGCAACGGGAACTACTTCTTTTTGGACAAAGTCCCGCACCATTTTTTGCAACCCTTTTTGTTCTTCCGTTAAAAACACACTCATGAATTATCGCCTCGTTTTTTATTTTTTGAGTATGATACTCTTTTCACATACTCCACGCAGGCATAATATGCAATTTCAATGCCAAATATTTTGTATTTTTGAAAATGGATTATTTTGGGTAAATATAGACGGATAGGCACTTTATTGCGGTATTTTTAAGTGGGAGAAGTGTTTAGTTGCTTATACCAGAAAGACGATTATATGTATAAATAATATACAAACAATCGCCTTTCTATATATGTGTATACAAAACACACAGGATAACACGTTTTGTTTCTTGAGTTTTATAAAAAATGGAATTTTGTATTATAGACATATAACGGTATTTACTATTTTATCTGATTTCGGCCTAAAAAAGAATGGGAAAATACATTATAATAGAATAAAGAAACATATATTTTCGCCATGAATTGTTAGCCTCAGATGGAGTAAAAACTTGACTTAGGTCGTTTTTTGAGCGCTAAGGAGGTTGAGACCGTATCATGATCCAATTGCAATGCGCAGGAAGCTTGGTGCCGGTATACTCCTGGACAAAAGAAATCGAAGCAACCGCCAAAGAACAAATAGACCATTTGTCAAAATTGCCTTTTTCGTACCATCATATTGCGATCATGCCGGATTGTCACAGCGGCTACGGCATGCCGATCGGTGGTGTGCTGGCTGCGGACAATGTGGTTGTGCCAAACGCAGTCGGAGTTGATATCGGCTGCGGCATGGTTGCCGTCAAAACGACGTTACAGGATATCCGTGAAGAAGAGATTAAACGGATCATTGGAAGAGCACGCATTGTTATTCCGGTGGGTTTTAATCATCATAAAGAAAGACAGGAAAGCCCGGTATTTGACCTTATACCGGACGTAGAAATCATTCATGTTGAGTTGGAATCGGCGCGGCATCAGATTGGGACGCTAGGTTCGGGAAATCATTTCGTTGAGATCCAAAAAGGAGACGATGGTTTTATTTGGCTGATGATTCATTCTGGCAGCCGGAATCTTGGAAAAAAGGTATGCGATCATTATAATCAGATCGCCGTCGATTTGAATGCCCGTTGGAAAGCACCGGTGCCGGCACAATGGGAATTAGCCTATTTACCGGTCAATACCCCGGAAGCAAAAGAGTATCTTGCTGCAATGGAGTTTTGTCTGCGTTTTGCTAAAGCAAATAGGGAGTTAATGATGAAGCGCTTGAAACAAATTGTGTTTGAAGTTGTTGGCGGAACCCAGCAAGGAGAAGAAATTTGCACGCACCATAATTATGCTGCATGGGAAACTCATTACGGCAAAAGAGTGCTTGTGCACCGCAAGGGTGCTATCCGGATGTTCAAAGGCGATGTCGGCATTATTCCCGGAAGCATGGGAACGCCCTCCTACATCGTAGAAGGGCTGGGCAATCCGGAAGCATTTATGTCGGCCTCACATGGCGCCGGACGGAAAATGAGCCGGGCAGAAGCCGACAAAACGATTTCCGAGGAACAAGCCAATAAAGCCATGGAGGGAGTTGTATTCGGGCGTTGGAGCCGCGATCGTAAAGGCCGCTTGGATGTTTCCGAGTGTCCTTTGGCTTATAAGGATATTGAGGATGTAATCCAACGAGAACTTGACCTGGTCAATCCATTAGTCAAGCTTCAGCCGCTTGGAGTGATGAAGGGCTGATTGAAGATTATTTTTGGAACGTGGGTGGTACAAATTTTTTAGTCATTTTCAGGTTGAGTTCTTGCCCGCTGCGCAATACTGTCAGTTGGACTTTCGCTCCTGCTTCGCCGGTCAGCAATAAGCTATTGATCCTGTCATCTTCAAGCGTAGTTAGGTCAAAACCGTTAATTTTTACGATGATATCGCCGGCTAATAATCCGGCTTTTTCCGCCGGCATATCCGGCCAAACTTTCACGACCAGAAGTTCTTTTTGCTTCAATATATAATGGAAACCGTACAAATAAGTGCCGTTAAAGGCAGCTTTTATGGAGCGGAGAGAAGTCTTGGTAAACTGGCTGCCGGCTTTCAGATCTTCCTTGTAGGGTGGAGGATAGAGGTTGCTGTTTTCCAGCGATGCAACGTGGATCTTTTCCGCTTCCCCTCCCGGATTGCTGATGATTTGAAATTCGCAGCTGACAACTACGTTTTCATTCATCGGTGCGATGTTATAAACAAGCAGCACTTTGCTGTCATGGCCCCAGTTCACGGTGAAAGGCATGGTTTTGATCCGGGTATCTTCGAAAACCAAGCAATAATCAGACATTGATTGCAGTATAAACCCTTGCTTTAGGTTTTCAGTAAGAATATACGTGTAAACGTCTTTTGCGTTTGTTTGCTGTAATGTTACGATTTCCGCCGCTTCTGCCGGTGGAGTACAATACATTAGTATTGCAAAACACAGGATACAAATGGATTGTAATAGACGTTTCATTTTTATTCCCCCGTATTGTATATTTTATTCATCCTGGCAGCCTGCGTTCTTGCCGGCGCTGCCAGAACTTGAACGGTTCTCTCCTTAATTATGTTACGCTGCCGGAAGTTGATATTCCTGCCGAAGATCAAGCAATGCGTACTTTTGTTTGAGGCGGCAATCTTGTTTTGACAAAACAGAAAAAGGAAAGTACAATAAATAAGGCATATATTCTTTAATGGGCTCTATTCGGAGCAGTGTTCGGGCATGCCTGTGGCGTGCTTTTTTTGGTCTTATAGAAAGTATAAATACTTTCTATGACATAAGTGCAACCAACGGCTTGCGTCGAGCTTTTAGCGACGGCGCAAGCCGGGTTTTCTAAGTTTTAACGATAAGTGAAAGCGAAGATAGTAAAGAGGTGATAGTGAGTGATCGTTGCTGTAATTGACGGAATGGGCGGCGGATTGGGCGTACAGTTAGTTACACAGATGTCTGCTCAACTAGGGTCTCAGGTAGAAATTATTGCATTGGGGACGAACGCGCTGGCAACCAATAGCATGGTTCGGGCCGGCGCAAAGCGTGGTGCAACGGGCGAAAATGCGGTTCGTGTTTCCCTGCGGCGGGTCGATGTTGTGGTTGGGCCGCTCGGCATTGTGATTCCCAACGCGTTGATGGGCGAAATTACGCCGGCTATTGCTGAATTGGTGGCTGCTTGCGATGCCAGAAAAATTTTGATTCCCGTGAATCAAAGCCATTTTGAAATTATCGGGCTGGAAAACCGCTCGTTGGTTAGCCTGATCAAAGATGCAGTTGCCAAAGTTGCGGAATTATTGCCCGGGAAAGAGGAGAAATAACATGGTTGTACTACGGGAAAGAGTACGGTTTGTCGAAACAGATCTCATGGGAGTAGTGCACCATTCGAATTATTTCCATTGGTTTGAGATGGGCAGAGTTGAGTACATGCGGCAGGCAGGTGTTTTGTTGACTGATTTACTGGCCGAAGGGATTGTCTTTCCCATTCGGGATGTGAGTTGCCGCTATCGCTCGTCTTCCCGTTTTGATGATATAATTCTTATAGAAACGACTATGAAGGAATTATCGCCGGTAAAGATGGTTTTCTCGTATCGGATTGTAAAAGAAGACGGCGCTGTTCTCTTGGCGACCGGTGAAACGCTGAACGCTTTTACCGATGAGGCGGGGAAAATTGCCCGCTTGCCGAAACACTATTATGAAAAATTGCAAAGTTTTATGGATATTTCGCCGTCACAGCAGCGAAAATAATTAAGAAGATAGTCAGGGGATGGGCAAGATGAGAACTGACGCTCCAATCGGGGTCTTTGATTCCGGAATTGGCGGACTTACTGTTGTCAGCGAAATGGTGAAAATTATGCCGGCAGAACGGATTATTTACTTCGGTGATTCTGCGCGTGCTCCATATGGTTCAAGATCAGCAACGGAAATTATGGAATTCATGTTTCAAATATTGGACTTTTTTTCAACCCAAAAGGTCAAAATGGCTGTTGTGGCCTGCAATACGATGACGGCGCTGGGACTAAAGATTGCCCAGGAACGGATGCCTTTTCCGGTAGTGGGTGTCAACACCGGAATCCAGGCTGCGTTACGGGCAAGCAAAAGCCGGCGGATTGGGGTCATCGCTACAGAAGCGACGATTGCCAGCGGCAACCATGCCAGAACGCTTCGGTCTTTGGATCAAACTGCCGTGTTGTATCCGCAGGCATGTCCGAAATTTGTGCCGTTGATTGAAGGCGGTGAACTGGTCGGTCCCCGTATCGAAACAGCGGCCCGCGAATATTTACAGCCGCTGCAGACGGGAAACATAGATAGTTTGATTTTAGGATGTACGCACTATCCTTTTATCAGCGCATTAATTCACCAGATCATGGGACCGGAGGTTACATTGATTGATCCGGCCAAAGAAACGGCGATGGATGCCTATTCGATCCTTAAGCAACAGGGATTGCTGGTGAAAGACGGACCGGGTGATTGCCGGCTTTGTTTTTCGGCCGACGTGGAAAGAGCGCAGCGAATGGCAGGGCATGTTATGGATTCGAGTGAAATCCGGTTTGAAAAAATTGATTTGCAGGATTTTGCCGATTATCATGGAAAAGAAGATTGTGTAGGATAGTGCAAGCAAACATTTCACAATAGATTTGGGGGCTTTGTCGTGGGAATGGTAGGAACATTTTTTCTGGGAATTGTAATTTTGGCTGCATTGGGCGTATTGGCGGTATGGATTTACATTCGCCGGCAAGGGAATGAAAAAATCCGCTTTGATATTGACCGGCGCAGTGATTGTGTGCTGGAATCCGTGACGGAAACTACGGCAGTTCTGTCTTGTAAAGTGCCGTATCGCAATACGGGCAGCCAGGATGGGACGGTTATGGATGCGTTTCCGCGCGTGTTGTTGCCGTATGAACAGTACGACGCCGTGGAAGTATCCGCACGCCTGATGCGGGATACGGCACCAAGAACCGACGGATATTGGGAGGCTGTCATTGTTCCCAAATTCACCGGCGGCGGAACCGTTGTGATTACGATCCAGTTTACGGCCAAAGAAGGCGATATTCGTTCGGCGCTTGCTGAAATGGTTGATTTCCCGATTGATCTGGTCCTTCATATTATCAGCCGGTCTTTGGGCTATCTGACGAAACAGCGAATCGTGATTACGGCGGAAGAAATAGCAAAAGCATTGGCTTCTCAGCCCAGTGCGCAATCGGAGGTCCTGTAAGATGGAAACGTTGGAATTAATACCGGTTCGAACCCGTATATTGACGGCAAAAGATAATATTGTCGATGCCATTGAAAAATATGCAAAAGATAAAGTGGGACCGAACGATGTGGTCACCGTGGCGGAAAGCGTTGTTGCGATCACACAGGGACGGTATCTATACCCGGATGATATGAATCCTTGTTTCTTGGCTAAGATTTTGAACCGTTTCGTACCGCAAAAAGGCAGTTTGTCCAGCGTGTATGGGATGCAGGCCGCTATGGATGCGGAAGGAAAATGGAAGGTTCTGTTCGCTATGTTGGCCGGTATGGTTGCGAAGGTGTTTGGCCGCAGCGGAGTTTTCTACCAGCTGGCTGGGCGCCAGGCGGCGTTGATTGATGATATGACCGGCACCATGCCGCCGTTCGATAAATACGTTGTGTATGGCCCGCACGATCCTTACGGGGTTGCGGCCGCGATCAAAGAGCGGATGGGCTGCTATGGCGCCGCTGTCGCGGATGTTAACGATTTGAAACGCGCTTTGGTGGTGGGGATTACGCCGGAACTGGATCCCCAGCAACTGAGCCGGATATTGATTGACAACCCGTTCGGAAACGCCAGTCAACGGACTCCGATCGTAATTATTAAAAATTATGCCCAGGCAAAAGCAAAACTCGCAGCTTCAAAGTAACAATGACTGCAAAAGAGGATAGTATAATCTATCCTCTTTCTTTCCTCTTAAACGAAATATTTTCAAATTGAGGTGAAAACTGATGGCGCGTATAGGTATTACGACAACCGTTCCGGTAGAAATTATTTTAGCAGCCGGACATACGCCTGTAGATTTGAATAATATCTTTATTGCGGACGCGGACCCGAACCAGTATGTGGAGATGGCGGAGGACGCCGGCTATCCGCGCAATATTTGCGGCTGGATCAAAGGGTTGTATTCGATCGCTGCCGAACCCGGTTGTGTGGACATGGTCCTTGCTGTTACGCAAGGGGATTGCAGCAATACCCAGGCTTTAATGGAAACGCTGGAGTTAGTCGGTATAGAGACGATCCCGTTTGCGTATCCGATGGACCGGGATTATGATATGCTGCGTTTGTCGATGCAGAAGCTTGCTGATCGGTTGGGAGCAAAGTGGTCTGATGTGGAAGCGATGAAAATTCGTCTGGATCAGGTGCGCAAAAAGGTCGCAGAATTGGACGAATTGACCTGGCAGCAAAACAGCGTCAGCGGTTGGCACAATCATCTATACCAGGTGAGCTGCAGCGACTTTAACGGCGATGTGGACCGCTTTGAACGGGAGCTGGATGCGTTTTTGGTGCAAGCCAGGGAAAAACTTGAATTTGAGGAAGATCTGCGCTTGGGGTATATCGGAGTGCCGCCCATGTTCACCGATCTTTATCAGTATATTGAACGAATGGGTGCGCGGGTTGTTTTTAATGAAGTACAACGTCAGTTTGCCATGCCGTTTTTTGTCGATGATATCATAGAACAGTACCGTCTGTATACTTATCCATATGGTGTATTCGGCCGGGTGGATGACATCCGGCGGGAAATTGAACGGCGCAATTTGGACGGGATTATCCATTATGTGCAAAGTTTTTGTTTTCGCCAGATTGAAGATATCATCTTTCGGCAAAAATTAGAGATCCCCATTCTCAGTATTGAAGGGGATCGACCGGGCAAAGTGGATGCCAGGACCAAATTGCGGATCGACAGTTTCCTGGAGATGCTGCGCTAAAAGCCGGTTGGGCGGGGATGTTATACGGTTAGGTAAAAATTTGAAGAAATAGGACCGGTGATGAAGTGTTTTGCGGGATTGATTTAGGCAGCCGGAGCGTCAAAGTTGCCGGAATGGTTGACGGACAGTTGGCCGTTTCGAATATCATGGAAACGGTACAATTTTATCGTACCTATGGGCAGCGAACGCCAGAGGGGCTGGCCGTTGACTACAATGCCTTGGGGATGAACGGCACAAAACGGGTCGTAGCGACCGGCTATGGCCGCAATACGATCCGCATCGCGGACGCTGTCGTCATTGCCGAACTGAAAGCCCATGTTTTGGGCGCGATCTGGCAAACCGGATTGAAGAATTTTACGCTGCTGGACCTTGGCGGCCAGGACAGTAAAGTCATTAAAGTGAAAAACGGGAAAATGATCGACTTTCAGACCAATGACAAGTGTGCGGCCAGCACCGGCCGTTATTTGGAGAATATGGCGGCTATCCTGGGATTAACGCTGGAAGAACTGGGCCAATACAGTGAAAATCCGGTTGAACTGAACGCGACTTGCGCTATTTTTGGTGAAACCGAGCTGATTGGCCGTATTGTCGAAGGCTACGGTGTGCCGGAATTGGCTGCCGGCGTAAATTATACGATTTTTAAACGCATCCGCCCAATGCTGGTAGCTGTTGGCGGAGAGACGATTGTTTTTACCGGTGGGGTTGCGCGCGGTGCGGCGATTGCCGAATTATTGAAAAGGGAACTTGGCGTTACGGTGATTGTTCCGGAACGGCCGCAGTTAAACGGCGCCATTGGCTGCGCGGTATATGCGGCGGAAATATAAGAATCAGCTGCTTGGATAGCAGGATTATAGGATTATAGGAGGCAATACTTATGAAAAGAATAGATGGCCGAGAGGCGTTGGATTTGCGGCAAATTAAAATTACCCGTAATTACTTAAAGTATCCGGAAGGTTCCGTACTGATTGAAGTCGGCGATAC
The DNA here is from genome assembly GCA_964446265.1 of uncultured Negativicutes bacterium. Lineage (GTDB taxonomy): Bacteria > Bacillota > Negativicutes > CTSoil-072 > CTSoil-072 > CTSoil-072. The sequence goes on from CAYUNV010000045.1 coordinate 15,626, forward strand.
GAAAGTAATTTGTGCAGCCAGTATTGAAGAGCGGGTTCCGCAATTTATGAAAGGGTCGGGCCAAGGCTGGATTACGGCGGAGTATTCTCTTTTACCGCGTTCCACACAGACACGAAATATCCGTGAAGCGGCAAAAGGGAAAATGAGCGGGCGGACCCATGAAATCCAACGGCTAATTGGCCGGGCGCTTCGGAGTGTGGTGAATTTGAAAGCGCTGGGCGAACGGACCATCTGGATTGACTGCGATGTGATCCAGGCTGATGGAGGGACGAGGACAGCTTCGATTACGGGTGCTTTTATCGCCATGGTTGATGCAATAAATTCAATTTACACCAATACGGACAAGCAGTTTCCGGTGGAAGATTTCCTGGCAGCGGTCAGTGTTGGTGTTGTAGACGAGAATGTGTTGTTGGATTTATGCTATGTGGAAGATTCCAATGCCATTGTGGATATGAACCTGGTTATGACCGGATCGGGGCAAATTGTTGAAATTCAGGGGACAGGCGAAAAACGCTCCTTTTCCAAGACCGAGATGGCGGCAATGATGTCAGCGGCGGAAGAAGGGATTACCGATTTGATTAATTATCAGAAGGACTTGTTGGGCAATTTATCTTGGCGGATTGGTCATGCACCATGAAACAGCTTGTTATCGCCAGCACAAACAAGGGAAAAATTGCTGAAATTCGGGCAGCCTTTCAAGGATTGCCGTTGGAGATCCATTCTTTGGCGGAGTTTGGCAGTATTTCAGAAGTCGAAGAAACAGGAAAAACTTTTGCGGAAAATGCCGTATTAAAAGCAACTTATTATGCCCGCCATACCGGTATGGCCTGTTTGGCGGATGACTCCGGGTTGGAAGTAGATGCTTTGGAAGGAGCGCCCGGAGTTTATTCGGCCCGTTTTGCCGGCGATACGGCGACTGATGAAGAAAACAACCGCAAACTGCTTGCGGCATTGCAGGGAGTGCCGGCAGAACAGCGGAGCGCACGTTTCCGCTGTGTACTGGCTTTTCTGGATGTTGATGGTACAATATTGACTGCCGACGGCACCTGCGAAGGCCGCATTCTGGAAGAACCGCGCGGCGCGGGCGGTTTTGGTTATGATCCCTTGTTTTATATATCCGAGCTTGGCGCAACCTTGTCGGAGGTTTCGATGGCTGAAAAGAATGCGGTGAGCCATCGAGGACAAGCGGTAAAGGTTATGGCGGAAAAATTAGCGAGGCATTTTAACAAAAACACGTAAATTTACTTATATTGCCCTTCTTTACTATTGACAGAGGGGCAATGAATAGGTATAATATAATTCGTGGTTGACGGGGCGTGGCTCAGTTTGGTAGAGCACCTGGCTTGGGACCAGGGG
>CAYUNV010000046.1:0-11496 GCA_964446265.1 uncultured Negativicutes bacterium
TTTTTTAGAGAAATCCATCATCAAACTTGCTCACTTGCAAAAACATCTAACGTTATTGGTCCTAATAAGCCTGCTCGAAATTCGCTTAACAGGATTCGTCCGGCTTTTTCAATATCAACGACTCCGCCACTTCGCAAGCAACCCCGCCGTCGGCCGATTTGTTCTAATACCTGCAAATCGGACAGTTCGCCATCAGTATTGATTTGATAGCGCGAAACCAACTGCTGCAAATAGTTAGTCCGTAAAATAAACACCAATTTATTAACCACTGCTTCACGGTCAAATACTTCATCATTAATCGCCCCGGTAGCCGCTAACCGAAACGCTGCATCCTGGTCTTCCAATTTCGGCCACAAAACTCCCGGTGTATCTAAAATTTCTAAATTTTTCCCAATTTTGATCCACTGTTTGCCGCGCGTGACTCCCGGTTTATCTGCAGTGCGGGCAACGGCACTTCCTTTCAAACGATTGATCAATGAAGATTTTCCTACGTTAGGTATGCCAAGAATCATAGCGCGTATTGCACGTGTACGAACACCTTTTGCCAGCAACGACTGAAGTTTTGGCTGTGCAGCTTTTTCTGTTTGCGCCGTCAGTTCTTTACAGCCTCCACCACCGATGGAATTCACTGCAATCGCTGTGATGCCTTTTTTACGAAAATGTGACAACCATAACTCAGTACGGCGTGGATCAGCTAAATCAGCTTTATTCAGCGCTACGATCCGTGGTTTACCGGCAATAATTTCTTCAATTACAGGATTTGCACTACTTAGCGGGATCCTGGCATCTAATAATTCAATTACCACGTCAACCAGTTTTAATTGTTCACGTATCATCCGGCTGGCTTTTGCCATATGTCCAGGATACCAATGAATATCCATAAATTCCTCCCATTAAAAAAACAATGTTGGTTATGGTAATGTTTTCATTTGGTCCAGCGGCCAAAACACCATCACGGCTTTTCCCTTTAACATATCCAATGAAACAAACCCAACATCACGAAAACGGCTGTCCTCGGAATTATTCCGATTATCCCCCATAACAAAGATATGCCCTTCCGGTATTGTGGCTACAGGATAAGAACCCCTTGTTTTTTCTAATATATAAGGCTCGTTTAATAATTGTCCATTCAAAAAGACTTTGCCGTCTTTTACCTCAATCGTATCGCCGGCAACGCCAATTACCCGTTTAATAAAATCACGGCTGGGATCACGAGGATATCGGAAAACGACAACATCCCCTTTTTCCGGCTGTTTTACACGATAAATAAATTTGTTTACGACCAGCCTTTCGCCATTAACCAAGGTAGGCCGCATAGAAGGACCTTCAACCATATATAGTTCGACAATAAAATAGCGAATGAAAAATGCTAAAACCACAGCAATGATAATCGATACTACCCAATCTTTGATTTCTTCACCCAGTGTTGTACGACTCAAGGCAAGCCCCCCTTATATGTTGCGGAAAACTTTGTTTTCTCTAAAAATAGAAAGAAAAGGGACTGCTTACAGTCCCTTACTTCTTTTAGCGTTTTTCTTTAATTCGTGCTGCCTTACCGGTCAGATTACGGAGATAGTACAATTTAGCACGACGTACTATACCTCTGCGAACCACATCAATTTTTTCAATTCGCGGCGAATGAACGGGGAATGTCCGCTCTACTCCAATTCCATAAGACACTCTGCGTACAGTGAAAGTTTCCCGGGCACCGCTGCCTTGACGGGCAATTACAACCCCTTCAAACATTTGGATCCGTTCCCGCGTACCTTCGACAACCTTAACGTGTACCTTTACGGTATCACCGGACTTGAAAGCCGGAATGTCGTTACGCAGCTGTTCTTGTTCCAATACATCAATAATATTCATCTATTATTCCCCCTAATACTAGACGTTCGTGCCTTTTTAAAGCAGAGGACCATCCGTTTTACACGCCAATAATTATATCATACAAAAGTTAAAAACTCAAGGTTATCCAATTTATTTTGTGCTTACTTCCCACCAAGCTTCTCCCAAGAGACGATCCAAAATAATCGCAACGGCAGCCCGGACAGGCAAATGATTATAGTCGCTGCAGCCATAGATTGGATCGAGTAAATAATCGAAACTGCTCACCAGGGATTTTTCAATTCCCCAGCCAGTTCCGAAGAGCAATAAAAAGGGCTTACTGTTTGTTTCTATGTTTTGCCGCAATTCACGGTAAGATACACTGTTACCGTAATTCCTGGCATCGGTGGTAACAATAATCGGTGGTTGTCCTTCTAAATCCGTAATACTGCCGATTGCTTCTTGCAAATCGGATACAATTTGCAAAACCTGAAAAGCTTCCCTACGGTCTGCATGGTATTGGGCCCCGGCCCCGGTTTGCCAATAATCAATAATCTCCTTGGCTAAATCAATTTGGTTCGGCAACGGATTAATAATAAAATATTTTTTCAAGCCATAAGTACGGGATGTACGGGCAATGTCATGGATGTCAAAATTCGTTACTGCGGTCGTAATGACAGCACCATTCCGGTTATAAATCGGATAATGCAATAATCCTAAGTAAATTGATCCCATATTAGTTTTCATCCCCTTCCAGGCGGATTTCAGCCAACAATTTTTCATCCTCAGGACCAAATTGTCTCCCCATAAGTAAGTCGGGTCGCAATTTAAAAGTATTGCTCAAGGATTGTTTTCGTCTCCAGCGGGCAATTTTCGCGTGGTCGCCAGACACAAGAACATCAGGAACCTGCCAGCCACGATACTCCCGCGGCCGCGTATATTGCGGATATTCGAGCAATCCATTGTAGAAAGAATCATGTTCAGCGGCATCATTTGCGCCCAAAACACCAGGAATCATGCGGGAAATAGCATCCGCCAGGACCATAGCCGGCAATTCTCCACCGGTTAAAACATAATCACCAATAGATATGGTTTCGTCAACCAAATGTTCCCGCACTCGTTCATCGATGCCTTCATAATGGCCGCAAATTAAAATAAGCTGCTCATAGGATGCCAATTCTTTTGCTTTTTCCTGGTCAAAACGTTGTCCGCCAGGCGCCATAAGTATAGTACGTCGCTGTAAAGCAGGATTTTCCGCCAGCACATGTTCTACGGCTAAAAACAAAGGCTCCGGCTTCATAACCATGCCCGATCCTCCGCCAAAAGGATAGTCATCAACAATATGGTGTTTGTCATAGGCAAAATCACGGGGATTAGTAATCTGCACCGACAATAAGCCGGCATCCAGTGCCCTCTTCATAATACTGCAGCCAAAAGGGCCGGCAAACATTTCAGGAAATAAAGATAGTATATCGATACGCATTATTCAACCCATTCTTCCTGAAGTTTTACAATCATTTTCTTGCCTGGAATATCAACATGCCGGACAACTTCTTTTAATGCCGGAATCAGGATCGGTTTTTCGCCCGGCTTTTCAATGACATAAACATCATTGCTGCCAGTTTGCAAAACATCCGTAACCGCACCTAAATAAACGTCTGCTTCATCGTATACTTGCAGTCCGATAATTTCAAAAATATAAAATTGATCTTTGGATAAAGCCACTAAATCTTGCTCTTTTACATGAATCAACTGTCCTCGCAAGGACTCTATGGAGTTTCTATCATCGAAATTTTTAAATTTAAGCAACAAAAACTGTTTATTTTGTTTTACTTGGGTAATCACTAACGGTGAACGATCAGGAAGATATACGACCAGTGAAGGACGGAAACGGTCAGGAAAATCAGTGAGCGGAATAATACGAACGTCACCCCGCACACCGTGCGGGGCAACAATTTTTCCTACTGCGATTAAATTATCAACCATCGGATTTAACTGCGGAAAGCAATAATTTTGCCGTCTTCCAACAAAATTTCTGCATTCATCAATTTTTGCAAGTCATCACCAACACTGACAGTGATGGCCCTTTCCATCGTTCCTTGAACAATTTCTGCTCCAATTTCCAACTGCGCCGTTTCCTTCAATTTTTCCGTTAGATGGTTTTTAATTTCGAACCGTTTATTCCGCTCCGCATCAATTTGCTGCCGCAGAGCGACCAACCCCTGAGCATCTTGTTTTGCCTGCTCGGTCATAAGTCGTTTTGCATGGAATTCAATTTGTTGCAATTCCATATCCAATTTTTTTATTTCTTCCTGAATATTAGCCGCCAGTTGTTTTTTAAGGGTTTCAGTAACCTTGGCTTTAATTGTCACAGGACATTTTAACGTCATGCTTTCTATGGCGGATCACCTTCTTAAATGATTTCAACCATTACTTTCTTGTTTTCGCGGATCGCAGCCGATTTCACGACTGTACGGATCGCTTTTGCGATTCTGCCTTGTTTACCGATGATCTTACCCATATCTTCTGGGGCTACATGCAATTCGTATACCGTTGTATGGCTGTCAATAGTTTCAGTAACATTGACTTGCTCCGGATGGTTTACCAATGCTTTGGCGATAACTGCAACGAGTTCTTTCATAGTTATCACACTTCTTTCTTATTACGCTTTATTTCATCCCACTTTTTCAGAACGCCTGCTTTGCTCAACAAGTTTTTTACAGTATCAGTGGGTTGAGCGCCTTTTTGCAGCCAGTCAATTGCTTTATCCTCTTCAATTTTTACAACTGCCGGTTCAGTAGTAGAATCATAATGTCCTACAATTTCAATGAAACGACCGTCGCGAGGGAACCGAGAATCAGCAACAACAATGCGATAAAATGGGCTTTTCTTAGCACCCATGCGCATCAAACGAATTTTCACTGCCATCTTATATCACCTCCTTTATAGAATATATGAATTATAAATGATTTATTGCATAAAAGGCAGTTTAAATCCACCTTTTTTCCCTGGTTTTTTCATATCTTGGAACCGTTTCATCATCTTCTTTGCATCAGAAAACTGCTTCAATAAGCGATTAACATCTTGCACTTTGGTTCCGCTGCCAAGTGAAATCCGTTTGCGGCGGTTTCCATTGATAATCGATGGATCCTGGCGTTCTTTTTTGGTCATCGAACAAATAATCGCTTCAACCCGTCCAAGCTCTTTTTCATCAATTTTAGCATCCTGCAATTTTTTCAAATTGCTTCCCATCCCAGGGATCATGCTAAGAATTTGCTCCATGGATCCCATCTTACGGATTTGCCGTAATTGATCCAAAAAATCATCCAATGTAAATTCCTGACGACGCAGTTTTTTTTCTAACTCTTTGGCCTGTTCTAAATTAATTGCGGTTTCTGCTTTTTCAATTAAACTAAGGATATCGCCCATCCCAAGAATACGGGAAGCCATACGGTCAGGATGAAACGGCTCCAAAGCATCTAACTTTTCGCCCATCCCCACAAATTTGATTGGCCGCCCTGTAACCGCCTTGATCGATAATGCCGCACCACCGCGGGCATCCCCATCCAATTTCGTTAAGATAATCCCATCAATGCCAAGGTCCTGATTGAAAGTATCAGCCACCGTAACTGCATCTTGACCTGTCATTGCATCGACTACCAACATAATTTCATGCGGTTTAACCGTCTGTTTGATTGATTTCAGTTCCTGCATCAAGGCTTCGTTAATATGAAGACGTCCGGCTGTATCGATAATAACAATATCATTCGCATATGATACCGCATGTTCTACTGCTGCTTTGGCTATAGCAACAGGATCACGATTATCTTCTTGGGCAAAAACCGGTATCTGAAGTTGTTCACCCAGCACTTGCAATTGTTTAATAGCCGCCGGTCGGTATACGTCACCGGCGACTAACAACGGCCGTTTGTTTTGTTTCTTCAACGAGAGGGCTAATTTCCCAGCCGTAGTAGTTTTCCCGGCTCCCTGCAAGCCGACTAACATAACAACAGTCGGTGGGCGGGAGGATATCGTAATTCGGCTCTGTGTGCCGCCCAACAATGCAGTAAGTTCCTCATTGACGATTTTTACTACTTGTTGTCCCGGAGTAAGGCTTTGCAATATTTCTTGTCCAGTTGCTCTGGCTTTGATCTGCGCGATAAAATCTTTCGCAACTTTAAAATTTACGTCCGCTTCCAACAACGCCACACGGACCTCACGCATTGCTTCATTAATATCGTTTTCGGATAATTTCCCTCGTCCACGTAATTTTTTAAACGTTTGTTGCAGTTTATCCGCTAAACCCTCAAAAACCATTCTGCCACCACCTGATTTTAATCTAACAGGACTTTCAGTTGCTGCATCGCTTGCTGCGTAGCAGGATTAGCACATATTTCTGCCGGCATTCCGGCAATCAAATCATAAACATTTTGTACAATACGCCGTTGTTCTTCGTGTCGTTTAACAAGATGCAGCGCATGTTCATATTCTTCCAACATTTGCTCAGCCCGTCGCAAAATATCATGTACAGCTTGGCGAGAAATAGCAAATTCAGCACCTATCTCGGTCAGCGACATATCCTCAAGATAGTGCATAGAAATACACTGCCGTTGTTTCTCCGTCAACAACGGTCCGTAAAAATCGTATAATGATGCAACATACAAGACTTTCGCAAGCAATCTTTCACCTTCTTGCTGTTTCAAAAGCTAGTCAAGTAAAAACCCTTTACATATGAATTATAAATAAATTCACATACCCTGTCAAGTATAATTACTTGTCACCGAATAAAGCTTCCGCAAAATCTTTTGCATCAAACGGACGCAAATCATCAATTCCTTCCCCGACGCCAACCCAGCGGACAGGCAGACCCAATTCAACACCAATGGAAACTACAACTCCGCCTTTTGCCGTTCCGTCCAATTTTGTCAAAACAACGCCAGTGACAGGTGCCACAGCGCTAAATAACTTCGCCTGGATGACAGCGTTCTGTCCAGTTGTCGCATCCAATACCAACAATATTTCATGAGGAGCGCCGGGTATTTCACGGTTAATAACCCGATTGATTTTTTTCAATTCTTCCATTAAATTTGCTTTTGTATGCAACCTTCCGGCGGTGTCGATGATCAATGTATCAATTTTCCGGGCACGGGCTGCCTGAACGGCATCAAAGGCAACCGCCGCAGGATCGGAACCAGCGGCTTGTTTGATCACATCAACGCCGATACGGTTTCCCCAGATTTCTATTTGCTCAATTGCCGCTGCACGGAAAGTATCTCCGGCTGCTAATAATACCTTTTCCCCTTTTTCACGATAATAGTTTCCTAATTTGCCGATCGTTGTCGTTTTACCGACACCATTGACACCAATAACTAAAATCACGCGGGGCGGTTCAGGAGAAACAGGCTCTTCTAAAACATTCCGCATTAGCATTTCTTCTATTTTCATTTTCAAGTAAGGTCGAAGGTCATCCGGAGTATTGATTTCTTTTGCCCGAATACCTGTCTGAACCGCCGCCATCAATTTATCAGTAGTCTGCACCCCGATATCGGCAGACAATAATACGGCTTCCAAATCCTCCAAAAATTCATTGTCAATTGTAGCATATCCCGATATCAATTGATCAATCTTGTCCGTAAAATTTTTCCGGGTTTTTTCTAAACCAGATTTTAAACGATCAAAAAAGCCCATTCACAATCTCCATCCCTTCTAAAATCAGCCGGCTTGATCCATAAATTTGACCGAAACCAACCGTGTTACACCCGCTTCTTCCATTGTAATCCCATGCATCACATCCGCAACTTCCATTGTACCTTTGCGGTGGGTAACCACAATAAATTGCGTATTTCGCGCATAACCGCGCAAAAATTCGCTAAATCGGTGAACATTCGCTTCATCAAGAGCGGCATCAATTTCGTCCACCACACAAAAAGGAGCCGGACGGTAGGCAAGAAACGCGAATAACAGCGCAATAACAGTCAAAGCTCGCTCACCGCCTGACAACAAACTCAGATTTTGCTGTTTTTTTCCAGGCGGCTGGACGATAATTTCTATCCCGGCCGTTAATAAATCATTTGATCCGGCTAACTCCAAATGAGCTTGTCCGCCGCCAAACAAACGAGCAAAGATATCACCAAACAGCTCATTAATCATTTTAAATGCCGTTTGAAATTGTTTGCTCATTGTTTGGTCAATATCACCGATGATCTTAAACAAAGAAGTGCGCGCTTCTGTAAGATCGTTGTATTGTACTTGCAAAAATTGATGTCTTTCTTGTAATTTGGCGTATTCTTCAATTGCCTGGGAGTTAATTGCCCCTAGTAAAGCAATGCTGCGTTCCAAATCTTGTTGCTCCAGCCGCAGCTGTTCAACCGGTTCTGCAAGAAATAATGCTTCTGCTTCATCTCTTGCGATATGAAAACGCTCCCTGAGCTGTTCCACGCAATTTTCCCGATCAAAGGTACATTTTGTAAACCGTAGTTGGCTGTCATTTAAATGGCCTTGTATTTCACTGCGTTTACGCCGCAAATCTTTTAATTCTTTTTCATCTTTTTGCATTGCGACCAGCAATGATATTTTATTTTTTACCAGAACATCCTGTTCTTGCCGTTTGCATAAAAGTTCATTTTGCAAGACTTCTCTTTGGTTCGCAGTTTCAATAAGTTCCAAATTAGTTTGACTTAGCTGCTGCTCAAGCGCAATTCTCTCTTCACTCATTTTTTGCAGTTTTAAGACAACCGACGAAACATCCTCATTGAACTGCTCCAGCTGTTTGAAAGTCACGTTCATTTGTTGCTGCACAGAATTTAGTTGTATTTTTTGTTCCATTACACAGTTTTGTAAACGTTCCTTATTTTTCTGCAATGCCTTTAATTCTTCTTGCCATAAGCCGGTTTGCAGCTTTTGTTCTTCTCCTTCATTTTCTAAAGCGGATAATTCTTCCTTCCTGGCAAAAAGGCGCTGTGCAACCTGTTTTTTTTCTGCTTCTTCAGATGCGATATCGGTCTGTAACGTTTCAACTGACAAAAGAAGCCGTTTTTTGTCAGTTGTTAATTTTTCTAGATGAATAGCCAACTGTGCGAGCTTGATATCATAATCATTTCGTTGCTGCTCTAAATCCACAGCCTGTTCGCCCAGGATTTTTATCTCTTCATGAGCCCGAATGGTTTGTAACCGTACTTCTTCAATTTTTCTATGCAAATCGTTACTTTTTTCTTGCAACAAATGTATCTCGTTCGCCCGACTGAGAAAACTAGCCTCCCGCCGATATGTACTACCGCCGGTGAGACTGCCGCCAGGATGAATAATTTCACCGTCGAGCGTAACAATTCGAACGGCGTACGAACTTTGTTTCGCAATAAGCAACGCTTCTTCAATCGTAGCAGCTACCACCGTTCGACCTAGTAAAAAATCAACCACCCGGCGGTAACGAGGCTCACATTGAACCAATGATGCAGCAAAACCAAGTGAGCCTGTAAGTTCAGCCGCTTTCTTTTCAAACGGTCTGGGCTGCATCACTTGAATTGTATTTAATGGCAAAAATGTCGCACGGCCTAAATTTTTATTTTTTAAAAAAGCTATGGCGGCTTTAGCAACTTGGTCGTTATCCGATACAATATGCTGCATAGAATTGCCTAAAGCCACTTCAAGCGCTATAACATACTGCTCTTCAACTGTAATTAGCTCGGCTACTGCGCCGCAAATTCCGGAACGCCAAGGCAAATCACTTTTTAAAATACTTTTAATCCCGCGGCCAAACCCTTCGTATTCCCGTTGCATCGCAGAAAGAACTTTTTGCCGTGAATTGAGTTGGTTAAACTCGGCTGTATATCTCTTTTCTTGTTCTTGAAGCTGCAAAGAAATTTTATTCTGTTCCTCTCTTCGTGTTCGTGCGGCACAAACTGCATTTTGCAGGCTTTGAAGCATTTCTTTAAAATTCGCTTCACTGTTTTTATACTCGACAAACTGTGCTTCATTTTCCGCGAGTTGATGGCAATATTGATCATGTTCTTTTCTCAAGCCGGCATATCGTCCATGCAGATCCTGTTCGTCACGCTCCAGAATTTTCACTGCGTTCCGGTGAGTAACAAGCTTTTGCAGAAAATCGAAGGATCGTTCATTGGCGCCCTGGATCTGGCGTTCCCGATCCAAAACAGCCGTTGTAACTTCATCAAGCTCTTTTTTATCGATCGCAAAAGAGGATTGGATTTTCTGCTCTTCTTCCTGGTAGGTAACAATTTCTGCGTCCAAACTACTTATCTTTTCCAGCAAAGAACATTTTACTGTATCTTGGCTATTGATCTCATTAGTCAATTTTTCCCACGCTGTTTTACTTTGTTTCGTTCTTTCCTGGAGAACGGCAGTTCTGCCATCAAGCCGTTCCAAATCCGTGTTTATTTTTTGTAAGTCCCGCTCCCAGTCAGCAAGTTGCCGTTCTGCAGCTGTCAACTCAGCCGCAGACTGTTCTTTAACCACTTCCAACTGAATAATTTGCGTGTTAATTGCCACATCTTGGTCCGTAAGAGTTTGTTGCTGTAATTGCACGCTATCTAACATTGTTTCTGCCTTCCGCAGCCGATCCAAAATGAGGGTAACCTGACAAGATACCAAACGTTTGTACAAATTGTTGTACTTTGCGGTCCGTTCCGCACTTTCCGCTAACGGAACAAGTTGCGCGCTGATTTCCGCTAAAATATCCTGCACCCGCTGTAAATTTTGCGCCGTATCTTCTATTTTACGCAACGCCTCTTTTTTTCGTTGCTTATATTTCGTAATTTCAGCAGCTTCTTCAAACAAAAGACGTCGTTCTTCCGGCCGATTATTCAAAACTTCATCAATTTTATTCTGGCTGATCACCGTCATTGATTCACGACCTAAACCGGTATCCGCCAAAAGGTCATGAATATCTTTTAATCGGCAAGGGACTTTATTGATATAATACTCGCTATCGCCAGACCGGAAAACTCTTCTTGTAATAACAACTTCAAGAAAATCAACGGGCAGTACGCCGTCACTATTGTCAAATACCAGTGAAATTTCCGCAACACCTAGTGCTCGTCTGGTAGAACTGCCGGAAAATATAACATCTTCCGACTTTGTCCCACGTAAACTGCGTATGCTTTGTTCTCCCAATGCCCAACGGATAGCATCAGCAATGTTGCTTTTTCCGCTGCCATTCGGACCTACGATGGCAGTAACTCCAGGCCCAAACTCGATCCATGTTTTGTCGGCAAACGATTTAAAACCATAAGCTTCTAACCGGCGTAACAACAAAAAATATCACCCTCGTCTATTCCGCTTATTCGATTTGAAACATCGACAGTATCAAATCGTTCAATCAACACGCTTCATCGATAACTATTTGCAAAAAAATCTTAGTTGACTATAGAAAATATCGTTTAAATTATTTCTGTTTATTTCCTAAAATTCCTGCCCACTATAGATCCAGCAGCATCGCTGTATTAATCAAAAACTCCCTGTTCGAGGACGTAATTCGCAATTCGCCCTGACAATCGGCGTCAGCAAGAAACTGTATATCAACTGGTCCGTATTTATGTTGCCACTGGCGCAAATTACGGTTTGCCTGTCCGCGGACTTTTGAATGATCCTTCGAATGATGATGAATTACCACTTTATGTTCACCAGAATAACTCTGTTCAAAATATACCATACCCA
>CAYUNV010000046.1:11506-15314 GCA_964446265.1 uncultured Negativicutes bacterium
GACATAAAACAAATAAGAATCCGTTAATTCGCCGAATGCAGGGTGGTACGGACCGTCTAAAACAATACCGGGCAGTGATAACTCTTCCGTTGCCTGCAATCCTGTACGAACTACCTTTATTTCTTTACGTTGCAGCATAAGTTTTAGAAAGGCAGCGCGGCGAATTGCTTCCTCTAACGAAAGCGGCTGATAAGTGCCTTGTAAGTACATATCTGCCAATCGTGTATCAGCAATCACAACCGTTGGATAAATACGGGCAAAATCGGCGTTCAACCGAGTTGAGCGCAAAGCGGTTAAAGTCAAACTTTGCCAATCTTCTTGGGGCAGCCCAGGCATCAACTGGATTCCACATGAAAAACCTGCTTTCTTAACGATTTTTACTGCCTGTAACACTTCCTCAACACCATGTCCGCGTCCGGCAGCCTTTAAAACTTTGGCATCCAAAGATTGGACTCCTAGTTCAACAGTCGAAACCCCATATTCTGTCAATAATCCAATCGCATCTGCATCAATTGCATCAGGGCGGGTTGACACACGAATCGCATGTATAATCCCATTCGACAGCAATTGGAAAACGGGCTGCAACAAGGAACGTTGCAGCGTTTGGGAAATTGCTGTAAAACTTCCTCCATAAAAAGCGACTTCAATCATTCTGGGTTGTTTTATCTTGCTAATATGTAGGTTTAGAACCTTTTTGACCATTCCCGGCCCCACGGAGTCGTTCATACCGGTGATCTTCCGTTGGTTGCAAAACACACACTCATGCCGGCAACCATAATGTGGGATGAAAATAGGAATAATATATGGTTTCATAATGGCCTCATTAGACAAAAGCGACCCTTCGGCCGCCTTTGTATTTGTTACTGAATGATATTCAATTTCACTAAAGCTTGACGGGCAGCCTGCTGCTCCGCTTCCTTCTTATTTTTCCCATCGCCGGTTCCATACAATACGCCATTCACAAAAACCGCTACATGGAATACTTTACTATGGTCCGGTCCTTCTTCACCAACGACTTCGTATCCGATCCGGGTATCAGTATCCCTTTGTACTACTTCTTGCAGCCAGGTCTTGTAGTCGCGGCCATAATCGCCGCCGGCAAGTATCTCTAAATCACTACGAAATAAAGTTAAAACAAACTCACTTGCCGCATCCATTCCCTGATCAAGGTAAAGCGCACCGATCATAGCTTCCATTGCATCAGCCAAAATCGAGTTGCGTTTGCGGCCCCCGGAAAGATCTTCCCCTTTTCCGAGTAACAAATAATCTCCCAAATTCAGATTTTTTGCCAGGCGCGCTAATGAGTGCTCGCAGACAACATGGGAACGGGCTTTTGTTAAATTTCCTTCCGGCATTTGCGGAAAAGTTCGAAACAAATAGTCGCTAATGATAGTGTCCAAAACGGCATCACCAAGAAATTCAAGCCGTTCATTATGTTCGACAACCATTCCTTTTGCTTCATTGGAATAAGAAGTATGTGTAAGTGCTTGATGAAAAAGAGCAATATTAGAAGGTAGAATTCCTAGATTTTTGCAAAAAAGAATTAAAGTCGATTTTCGTTTTTGACTAATCTTTGCACTCATCCTAAAATCTATGCCTGATATTTTTTCACCAGCAAAGTTGCATTATGTCCGCCAAATCCAAAATTATTGGAAATTGCAACATTCACAACCTGTTTACGGGCTGTATTCGGTACATAATCCAAATCTAATTCCGGATCTGGGTCTTCATAATTGATTGTAGGTGGTATCATGTCATTAAGAACTGTTAATACCGAGGCAATAAATTCAACTCCGCCAGAAGCGCCCAACAAATGTCCTGTCATTGATTTAATTGAGCTGACCGCTAATTTTGACGCGTGATCACCGAATAACGACTTGATCGCCAGCGTTTCATTTTTGTCATTTAACGGAGTAGAAGTACCATGCGCATTAATATAATTTACGTCAACAGGTTGCATACCTGCATCTTTAATTGCCAATTCCATACATCTAGCAGCTTGAACACCTTCCGGCGCAGGCGCAGTAATATGATACGCATCAGCGTTTGACCCATAACCGCCAACTTCAGCATAAATTGTAGCCCCTCTTGCCAACGCATGTTCCAACGATTCCAGAACCACAACGCCGGCTCCTTCGCCCATAACAAAACCATCCCGTTTTTTGTCAAATGGTCTGGAGGCTTTCTCCGGTTCCTCGTTATTCGTCGACATTGCTTTCATAGCACAAAAGCCAGCCATTGCTGCCGGTGATACCGCAGCTTCGGTCCCGCCGGCCAACATCACATCAGCATCGCCGCGTTGAATAATCCGGAAAGCATCGCCAATTGAATTCGTGCCGGTGGCACAAGCTGTAATTACGCAACTGCATGGACCTTGTAATCCCAACGCAATCGACACTTGCCCAGCTGCCATGTTTGCAATCATCATAGGCACAAAAAATGGGCTGATCCGATTTGGCCCTTTATCGAATAATACCTTATACTGGTCATTTAGGGTATCAATCCCGCCAATACCAGTTCCAATCACCGTACCAATCCGTTGCAAATCTTCGGTCGCTAAATCCAATCCAGCATCTTCTGAAGCCATTTTGGCAGCAGCAATAGCAAACTGGGTAAACCGGTCCATTCTTTTAGCTTCTTTTTTATCTATATATTGCGTCGCATCAAAGTTCTTTACTTCACCAGCAATTTTGGTCGCATAATCTGTCGGATCAAACCGGGTTATTTTCGCTACACCGGATTTACCTTCCAGTAAAGCTTGCCAAAACTCTTGCTTGCCAATACCGATCGGGGTAATTGCTCCGAGTCCTGTAACAACAACTCGTTTTTTCAAGCTGTTCACCTCTCCCTACTAATTTGTTTCTTCCGCTTCTTTAATAAATTTATCGAATATCTCCTTAACGGAAAGAATTTTATCTATCTTATGAATGTACTCACCTGTAAAAACAAGTCCGGATTCGACATCGCCCTGTTGAGCGCGAATCAAAGCCTTGATGATACAAAACGATCGTCCGCAATGTTTTAAACAAGCATCACAAGATTCAGGTGTAGGTGCAGCACCTTCAAGAATTTTCTCTGCAAAGGGGTTTTTTACGGCCCGCCCCGGGAGCCCCACCGGACTCTGTATCACTACAACATCTTGCGCCCGGGCCTTCAAATAAAATTCCTTGAGCGCAGGAGCAGCATTCGATTCTTCACTAGCAGCAAAACGGGTACCCATTTGTACACCATCAGCCCCCAGTTTCATGACTTCAACAATATCCCGGCCTGACATAATGCCGCCGGCGGCAATAACCGGTATGCTAACTGCTTTCTTGATATCAGGAATGAGCGCACGGACAGATATATCAGTTCCTAAATGGCCGCCTGCTTCTTTTCCCTCAACAACAATAGCGGAAGCTCCTAATTTTTCGGATATTTTTGCTAATTTTACTGAAGAAACAATTGGTATAATTGGTGTATTCGATTCACGACCTATCCCAAACATATCACGTGAAAAACCGGCACCGGCAATGATAACGTCAATACCTTCATCAATCGCGGTCTTTAATAATCCGGCAAACTCCCGGGCAGCAACCATCGCATTGATCCCAATAATGCCCTTGCCCTTAGTCAAAGAACGGGCAGTTCTGATTTCTTGGCGCAATTCATCAAATGACATGCCAGAAGCAGCAATGATACCGATTCCTCCAGCTTCTGCCACAGCTGCAGCCAAACGAGCTGTAGAAAGTCTGATGGCCATTCCACCCTGTATGATCGGTACTTTTGCGACAAGATGACCAATCTTAAGTTCTGGAAGCTTCAAGTA
>CAYUNV010000046.1:15324-16820 GCA_964446265.1 uncultured Negativicutes bacterium
AGTAACAACTCCTCCATTCAATGAGCCAATACCTTTGAGAAAGCCCCGCGAAAAACAATTCCACGGGACTTTCTTCGGTTCGTTAGGTAATGGTTTAACCTTGTTTTTCTTTCTCAATATATTCCACTGCATCTTTAACGGTCTTCATCTTTTCAGCCACTTCATCAGGAATTTCGATGTTAAACTCCTCTTCAAAGGCCATAATCAGTTCAACTATATCAAGAGAATCAGCGCCCAAATCATCGATAAACGTGGAATCCATAGAAACATCAGCCGCATCAACACTTAGTTGTTCAACAGCGATTTCTTTTACTTTATCAAATGTTGTCATCCTGTTTCACCTCCTTCCAAAGAAACACTATAGCATTCATTTCTTTTTAGTTATTTACATCACCATGCCGCCATCTACGTGTATAGTTTGACCAGTTATATAGCTGGCTGCATCGGAGACTAAAAACATAACCGTTGCTGCAACGTCTTCTGGATCCCCCAAGCGTCCAAGCGGTATTTGGGCAACAAACTCCGCCTTAACCTGGTCTGATAATATTTGCGTCATTTCAGTTCCAATAAAACCAGGAGCAATTGCGTTTACAGTGATGCCTCGGGAAGCTAATTCTTTCGCCATTGACTTGGTGAACCCAATAACACCGGCTTTAGCCGCTGAATAGTTGGATTGTCCGGCATTGCCAATAATACCAACAACGGATGTCATATTAACGATCCTGCCGGATTTTTGTTTCATCATAAAGCGTGAAACAAATTTTGTGCAATTAAAAATACCTTTTAAATTCGTATCGATCACTGCATCCCAATCTTCTTCTTTCATGCGCATGATCAAATTATCACGAGTAATTCCGGCATTATTGATTAAAATATCAATCCGTCCATATTTTTCGACGGTTTGTTTAACCATTGCTTCCACTGCTTTAGCATCGGATACATCAGCTTGAATGGTGATCGCTTCACCGCCGGCAGCAAGGATACTTTCGCATACTTCGTTCGCTGCATTGACATTGCCGGCATAGTTAATCACTACTTTTGCACCGGCTTTAGCCAACTCCAGCGCTACTTCACGGCCAATCCCCCGCGATCCCCCTGTTACTAAGGCAACTTTGCCGTCTAAAAGCATTTTAGCGGACCTCCTTGAAATAATCAAGCGTTTTTTCCAAAGAACTGCTGTCTTCGACATTTAATAGAGTGACCGGGTCCTTAATGATTTTTTTGGTAAAGCCTGTCAATGTTTTCCCAGGCCCGACCTCAACAAATATATCAGCCTGATATGCCGCCATTTGCTCCACACAATCCTCCCATAAAACAGGGTTTGCTGCTTGTTCAACTAGTGACGTTTTAATATCTTTGGCATTTGTTATCAATTTCCCGGATACATTCGCTACAACCGGTACTTCAGGGTCTCTGATTACAACAAGTTCCAATTCTTTCGCTAAGCGTTCTGCAGCAGGTTGCAGTAATGTACTATGGAATGGCGCACTAACCGG
>CAYUNV010000047.1:0-9760 GCA_964446265.1 uncultured Negativicutes bacterium
GCTGAAACCGGAAGATTTGATCCCGGTACCGGAAGGTACGGAATTAATGTATTTGCCGGCCCGCAGTGCTTTGGCCGTCAAAAAAGGCCGGATCACAGTTCTGCCGGCGACGCCGCTGGCCGTTGCCGCCATGCTGCCGGTAGGGTATACCCGGACTCACTTGTCGGCTTTTCAGCGTTTGTCGGGGGCGCCGGTTTTGCCGCTATATGGTTATACTGCTGTGGCGTTATACCGGGACCAAGTGTGTGTTGCGGCGGTGCCGAGCGAAGATAATGCCAAATGGCATCCGTATCGGTACAATACCCGAGATTTAGCCAAAAAAGTTGCCGCGGTTCGCCGTCAACTGCCGCAGAACCGGATTGTGGAACAACTGGCGAATTGTTCGCTGCAATGGCATTGCTGCACGGCGCAAAATCTCTTTTATCATCGCTGGGAAGCGGGGATACCGGTGTCGCCGGTGTGCAATGCCGACTGTTTCGGCTGCATTTCCCAGCAACCGTCGGAGTGTTGTCCTTCTCCGCAGAACCGGATTTCTTTCCGCCCGGAGGTCGAGGAGGTTGTTGCCGTCGGCCTGCACCATTTACAGACTGCTCCCGAAGCAATCATTAGTTTTGGGCAAGGGAGCCGTCGATGGCGGCCGAAACCATTGCGTCGGCGATTGAACAGATCCGCAAGGCCACCAGTCGCGGTACGATTAACATCAATACCAATGCCGGCTATACGGAGGGAATTCGCCAAATCGTTACTGCCGGCCTCGACAGTATGCGGGTCAGTATTATCAGCGCCCGGCCTGATACCTACCAGGCTTATTACCGCAGCAATTATACCTTGGAGCATGTGAAAGCATCGATTGCTTTTGCCAAACAGCAGGGCGTATATGTTTCGCTGAATATGCTGAGTTTTCCCGGGCTAAATGACCGGCCGGAAGAAGCGGCGGCATGGGAAGATTTTATTGCCGAAACCCAGGTTGATATGATTCAGATGCGCAATTTAAATATAGACCCCGATGAATTTTTAGCGATTATGCCGCCGGAAACGGAACGACCGCTTGGCGTGCGCCATTTTCTTCAGCGGTTGGCCGACCGGTTTCCCCAGGTCGTGATCGGCAGTTTTAGCCATAATCTTCGTTAAGGAAAACCGGCTAACCTGTTGCACATTCAAGACTAGTGTGCTATAATAGCGTAGCATAAGTCTAAGAGTCAGTGTAAAGTGAGGTGCTATTTGCAATGAAAGAAAAAATTCACCCGAATTTCGTAGAGGCGAAAGTTGTCTGCGGTTGTGGCAATACATTTGTTTCCGGTTCGACGAAAAAAGAACTTCGTGTTGATGTATGCTCCAAATGCCATCCGTTCTTTACCGGGCAGCAGCGCAATGTGGCTGCAGGCGGGCGCATTGAGAAATTCAACAAGCGTTACGCTCAGGGAGAGTAATACTGTTATAGTATTTTCTAATCATCAAACAGACTACTCAAAAAGGCTGAGATGCTAGCATGCCCCCTTGCGGGCGCACCGCAGATCGGCCTTTTTCAGTAGCCTAAGCAGAGCAGAGATGCTCTGCTGTATTTAGTCCATCAGAAAATGTAACGCTCGGCGCAAGCCAGGTTTTCTAAGTCCATCAGAAGTATGCTATTTTGTCTGATGGACATAAGTGCAACCAGCGGCTTCCACCGTCGCTATTCTAGCTCGGCGCAAGCCGGGTTTTCTGCGTACACCAGAAAAGATAACAGTATATCTGGTGTACATAAGTGCAACCAGCGGCTTCCACCGTCGCTATTCTAGCTCGGCGCAAGCCGGGTTTTCTAATATTTGCTGATTTGTGCATGAAGGGAGAACGCCATGAAATCCAAAGTGAATATTGGCGGACAGGCGGTAATTGAGGGCGTAATGATGCGGGGGCCGGAACTGATTGCCACAGCGGTACGTGAACCTTCTGGCAGTATTGTTGTGCAAAAAGAAACCGTCACATCAATCACGCAAAAATACCCGGTTCTGAAAAAACCGTTGCTGCGCGGCTTTATTGCGCTGCTCGAGTCGTTGGTTTATGGCTTGAAATCCTTGTCTTTTTCCGCCCAGGCAGCGGGTGAAGAGGAGGAAGCCTTAACAACACGTGAAATTATTATGACCATGTTGGTTTCCTTCGGGCTGGCGATCGTTTTGTTCGTCGTAATTCCCACTTACGCAGCGAAATATCTCCATAGTACTGCTACGGAGCCATGGCTGCTCAATATTTTGGAAGGAATATTGCGGTTAGCGATTTTTGTCGGCTATATTGCGGCAATTTCCCAGATGAAGGATATTCAGCGGGTGTTTCAATACCATGGGGCTGAACACAAGACGATCAACGCCTATGAGGCCGGAGTACCGCTGGAAGTTGCGAAAGTGCAGGCTTTCAGCACGATTCATCCCCGTTGCGGAACCAATTTTTTGCTGATCGTCATGGTAGTCAGCATTTTCATGTTTGCTTTTTTAGGCTGGCCCGATTTGTGGCTGCGCATTGTATCCCGGATTGTTTTATTGCCGCTTATCGCCGGTATTAGTTACGAAATTATCCGTTATGCCGGGCGTACGGATAAGCGGTGGGTCGCAGCGGCGATCGCCCCTGGGTTATGGCTGCAGAAACTGACCACCCGTCAGCCCAGCGATGACCAGGTAGAAGTAGCGATCCGGGCGTTTGAAGAAGTCCGGCCATCGGAAGAACCAGAAAGTAATGAGGTGGAACAGTAATGCTTGAAAAACTCCAAGCGCTTGAAGACCGGTGCGTGGAATTAGAACATTTGATTAGCGATCCGGATGTGATCAAAGACCGCGATGCCTGGCAAAAACATACCAAAGCCCATGCGAAGTTGATTGGCATGGTGACTGTTTTTCGTGAATATAAGGCAGCCAGCCAGGAACTGCAGGATGCCCAGCAGATGCTGTCTGAGGAGACGGATCCGGAGTTCAAGGCGATGATCGTCGCCGAAATAAACGGCCTGAAAGAAAAATGCGCGAAAATGGAAGCGGAACTGGAAGTGCTGTTGCGCCCCAGGGACCCCAATGACGATAAAAATGTTATTGTCGAAATCCGTGGCGGAGCCGGAGGCGATGAGGCGGCCTTGTTTGCCGGCGATCTTTTCCGGATGTATACCCGTTATGCCGAAAATCAAGGCTGGAAAACGGAAATTTTGTCGTCGAACGCTCCGGATCTAGGCGGCTTTAAAGAAGTCGCATTCGAGGTAATTGGCGACGGTGCATACAGCCGGCTAAAATTTGAAAGCGGGGTTCATCGGGTCCAGCGGGTGCCGACCACGGAATCCAGCGGCCGGATTCACACCTCGACGGTCACGGTTGCGGTGCTGCCGGAAGCGGAAGAAGTCGATGTGACGATTAATCCGAACGATTTACGCATCGATACCTATTGTGCCAGCGGCGCCGGCGGACAGCATGTTAACAAAACGGAATCGGCGGTCCGGATTACCCATTTGCCGACCGGGATTGTGGTGCAATGCCAGGATGAAAAATCGCAGCTGAAAAATAAAGACCGGGCGATGAAGGTTCTTCGCTCGAAAGTATTGGAACTGGCCCAGGCTGAGCAACAGGCCGGTCTGGCGGAAAATCGTAAAAACCAGGTCGGGACCGGTGACCGCAGTGAACGGATCCGGACCTATAATTTCCCCCAAGGAAGAGTAACCGATCATCGGATCGGACTTACGCTGCATAAGCTGGACTTTATTTTAAACGGCGATTTGGATGAACTGGTCAACGCATTGACGACAGCGGACAATGCGGAGCAGCTCCAGAAGGTTGAATAAGATGACAGAGCAATGGACGATAGAAAAACTGATTAACTGGACGAAGCAGTATTTTAGCGCCAGGGGCATTGATACGCCGCGTCTGGATGCGGAGGTACTGCTTTCCCGCATTTTAGGAAAAGACCGGATGTATCTGTATGTACATTACGACCAGCCGCTGCAGCCGGATGAACTGGCCAGATACCGGGAAGCGGTGAAGCGACGGGCCCAGCGGCAGCCGGTAGCGTATATTACCGGCCACAAAGAGTTTATGGGCCTTGATTTTCTGGTTTCTCCGGCGGTGCTGATTCCCCGTCCTGATACGGAAATTTTGGCGGAAGCGGCCTTGGAACGGCTGACAGCGCCGGAGGCGCCGGAAGCTCCGGCTATCCTGGATATTGGCACCGGCAGCGGGGCGCTGGTTATTAGTTTGTTGGTAAGTTTGCCGGCAGCGAAGGGAACGGCTGTGGATCTTTCCGAAGCTGCGCTGAAAGTTGCAGCCGAGAACGCCCGTCTGCACAAAGTAGCTGACCGTCTGTTTTTTTTGCGCAGTGATTTGTTCTCGGCTCTTGGACAGGAACGGTTTGACGCCATTGTATCCAATCCGCCCTATATCCCCAGCGGGGATATAGCCGGTTTGGAACCGGAAGTCCACTGCGAACCGGCGATGGCCTTGGACGGCGGTCCAGACGGGCTTGACTGTTACCGCCGCCTATTGGCTGCTTGCCCGTACCATCTTGTGCCGGGCGGATTTATGGCGTTAGAGGTCGGGGAGGGACAGGCGCAACCGGTTGCTGCGCTGGCGGAACAAATAGATGGCCTGTCGGTTGCGGAAATCCGCAAGGATTATGCCGGGATTGAGCGGGTTGTGGTAGTTACTTATTAGCGGAGGCTATTGTTATGAATACCGAGTATTTTGTGATTGACCGGGATCATCCGGATCCCCTTATATTGGCCCGGGCCGCAGATATTTTGCGCCGGGGCGGAGTCGTGGCTTTTCCAACAGAAACCGTGTACGGCTTAGGGGCAAACGGCCTGGACGAACGGTCTGTTGCCGCGATCTACCAAGCAAAGGGCCGGCCGGCCGATAATCCCTTGATTCTTCATATTGCCAACGCCCGGGATGTGGAAAAACTGGCACGCGAAATCCCGCCTTGCGCCAAACTGCTGATGGATACCTATTGGCCGGGGCCGCTTACGATTATTCTAAAACGGACTCAAGTTGTGCCGGATTGTACGACGGCAGGACTGGATACAGTTGCGATCCGGCTGCCGGCATCGCGGATCGCGCGCGAATTGATCCATTTGGCCGGTATCCCGGTCGCCGCGCCCAGTGCGAATACATCAGGGCGGCCGAGCCCGACCAATGCAGCCGATGTGCGGGTCGATATGGATGGCCGTATTGATGCCATCCTGGATGCCGGACCCTGTGATATCGGCGTAGAATCGACAGTCGTCGACTGTACGACGCCGGTACCGGCGATTTTGCGTCCGGGTGGGATTACTTTGGAGATGCTGCAGGCCACATTGGGTGAGGTCCGCTGGGAAAAGGCGGCCCATACGGCGGAGAATGAAGCGCCGCGGGCGCCGGGAATGAAGTATACGCATTATGCTCCGGCAGCCCCCATGACCTTGATTGAGGGGCCGCTGGGGCAACGACAAAAGAAAATCCGGGAACTGGCGGAAGCGGCTTTGGCGGCGGGGAAACGGGTCGGAGCGCTTGTTTCGGCGGAAACGGCTTCCTGCTTATCACCCTCAGTTGTCACGGCAGTCTATGGCTCGCAAGCTGACCTCAAAGCGATTGGAACGCAGTTATATACGGCATTACGGTATTTTGACAATCACCACGTGGATCTGATTTTTGCCGAAGGAATAGAAGAAAAAGGCCTTGGCCGCGCCATCATGAATCGAATGCGGAAAGCGGCAGGGGGCCAAATTGTAAAACTATAGAAGGGAGAGACAAGGAGAAGCATGTTGCAAATCTTATTTGTCTGTACCGGCAACACGTGCCGCAGCCCGATGGCGGAAACACTGCTGAAAGAACGGATCCGTTGCTTGGGGAAAACAGACCGGATTGTTGTCTTGTCGGCCGGATTAGCAGCCTTTGACGGCGAACCGGCTTCCTACGAAGCTTGCGCCGCGATGTCTCGCCGCGGTCTCTCACTCAAGCAGCATCGGGCGCAGCGTATCTCGAAAACGCTGGTGCAAGAAGCGGACCTTATTTTGACCATGGGGGAAAGCCATAAGCGCGGCTTGTTGTTGTGGGCGCCGGATATGCAAGAGCGGGTGTATTCGCTCTATGAATATGCGGGCGAAGCCGGAGAAATCAGTGATCCTTACGGTGGCACGGAGGCCGTTTACGAAGCATGCGCGCTCGAAATTGACCAATTACTTGAAAAAATTTGGCGCAAAGTGATCCTGTTAGCAGGAAAAAAAGCGTAGATAGAGAAAAATCAACAAATGACTGGAGTGTTGACAATGAAAGTAGCGATCGGCAGCGATCATGGCGGGTTTCATTTAAAAAACAACATTATGCAATTTCTCGACGAGAAGGGGATCCCTTTTCAAGATTACGGCGTTTTCACGACCGATTCTGTTGATTACCCCGACATATCTTCCAGCGTAGCCCAGGCGGTGACGTCGGGAGAATGTGACCGGGGCATTATTATTTGCGGAACCGGGATCGGCGTTTGCATCGCGGCGAATAAAGTCAATGGAATCCGGGCTGCGTTGTGCCATGATATTTTTTCGGCCCAAATGTCGCGTGAGCACAATGATGCTAATATCCTGACCATGGGAGAACGGGTCATTGGCGTGGGACCGGCCAGAATGATTGTGGAAAAATGGCTGACCACCGAATTTGCCGGCGGCCGGCATTCTGTCCGGGTCGGTAAGATCATGGCGCTGGAAGAACGGGAGTGACGGCGGATGGAGAAGGAGCTCGATTTGGCAACCCTCCGCAGTCAAACCGTCGATGCGGCTGCAGAATTATTTGCGACTGCAGTGGTTAAGGCGGGAATGATCCTGGTAGTCGGCTGCAGCACCAGCGAAGTGAAAGGCCGCAGTATTGGGTCGGCCGGTTCACAGGAAGTTGCCGCCGTTCTGATGGAGGCCCTGTTGGCAGTTTGCCGGGAGCGCGGCGTCGCGTTGGCTATTCAATGCTGTGAACATTTGAACCGTGCCTTGGTTGTCGAGCGGACTTTGCAAGAACGCCTGGGACTGCCGGAGGTATCGGTTGTCCCCGTGTTGCATGCCGGAGGCGCATTAGCCACGGAAGCGTACGAGCGGTTCCAGGATCCGGTGATGGTGGAAGCCATTCAGGCTCATTTTGGCCTGGACATCGGCAACACGCTGATCGGCATGCACATTCGTCCGGTAGCCATTCCGGTACACTTGCTTCATAACCGGATTGGCCGCGTTTGTTACCGCTGCCCGCACCCGGCCCAAGTTGATTGGCGGCGCCCGGGCTTGTTACAAAAAACCTTGAATACCCTGAATAAATACGAAATGAGCTAAGCAAAATCGATATGGAGGGAACGATCAATGAGTATACTTACCTGCGTAGACCCGGAAGTGGCGGCAGCCATCCAAAAGGAATATGAGCGCCAGCAGAACAAAATTGAACTCATCGCTTCGGAAAATTTTGTATCATCCGCTGTGATGGAAGCCCATGGTTCTGTATTGACCAATAAATATGCAGAAGGATATCCGGGACACCGCTACTACGGCGGCTGTGAATATGTCGATATTGTGGAGCAATTGGCGATTGACCGGGCCAAAAAATTGTTCGGTGCGGAACATGCGAATGTGCAGCCGCATTCCGGCGCCCAAGCCAATACCGCTGTCTATTTTGCTTTCTTGCAACCAGGCGATACCATCATGGGAATGAACTTATCCCACGGCGGCCATTTGACACACGGCAGCCCGGTAAATATATCCGGTAAATATTTTAACGTGATCCCCTACGGCGTGGATCCGGTTACTCATCGCATTGACTATGATGAGGTGCGCAAACTGGCGCTGCTGAACCGGCCGAAAATGTTAGTTGCCGGCGCAAGCGCCTATCCGCGGATTATTGATTTTGCGAAACTCAGCGAAATCGCCAAGGAAGCAGGGGCTATGCTGATGGTGGATATGGCCCATATCGCCGGTCTGGTAGCTGCCGGATTACATCCGAATCCGGTGCCATACGCCGATATTGTGACTACCACGACTCACAAGACGCTGCGCGGGCCGCGGGGCGGAATGATTTTATGCCGTTCCGAATATGCCAAGGCCATCGATAAGGCCGTATTCCCGGGGACACAGGGTGGGCCGCTGATGCATGTTATCGCCGCCAAAGCGGTAGCACTATTTGAAGCGATGGATGACAGCTTCAAAGAATATGCCGAACAAATCATCGCCAATGCCAAAGAATTGGCCGCCGCCTTGACGGATAAGGGTTTCAACCTGGTATCGGGCGGAACGGATAACCATTTGATGCTAGTTGACGTCCGGTCAAAAAATTTGACCGGTAAACAAGCGGAAAACATTTTGGACGCCATTGGCGTAACAGTCAATAAAAATACGATCCCCTTTGACCCGGCCAGTCCGTTTGTCACCAGCGGCATCCGCATCGGTACCCCGGCTGCGACGACACGGGGCATGAAGGAAGAAGCAATGCGCACCATTGCGGAGATCATTTCGTTGGCGTTATCGAATCCGGAGAATCCGGACGTACAGCAACAGGCCGCCGGCATGGTCAATCAATTGTGCCGGAAATATCGGTTGTATTGGTAAGAACGAGGAATATTTGAACGGGAGATGAACTTGTATGAGAGTGAAAGTGATCGATCATCCCTTGATCCAACATAAATTGTCGTTGATCCGGGACGTCAAAACCGGACCGAAAGAATTCCGTGAATTACTGGAAGAAATTTCAATGTTGATGACTTATGAAATTACCCGTGACTTTCCGTTAGAGGATATTGCCGTTGAGACCCCGATGGGACCGTGTGCCTGCAAAACGATAGCCGGGAAAAAAGTAGGCATCGTGTCGGTTCTGCGGGCCGGCCTCGGTATGCTGGGCGGCGTGCTGCGCCTGATCCCGACGGCCAAAGTAGGGCATATCGGCCTGTATCGCGATCCGCAAACCTTACAACCGGTAGAATACTATTGCAAGCTGCCTACGGATGTCGCGGAACGGGATTTCATTATTGTTGATCCGATGCTGGCGACCGGCGGTTCTTCGGTGGCGGCGATCGACCTGTTAAAACGGTATGGTGTCAAGCACATTAAACTGATGTGTCTGGTAGCGGCGCCGGAAGGCGTCCTGTTGGTGAATGACAAGCATCCTGATGTGGATATTTTCGTGGCCGCTGTCGACGACCATCTGAATGATCACGGCTATATTATTCCGGGCCTGGGTGATGCCGGTGACCGGATTTTCGGCACCAAATAACGCATTGCCATAGGGGAAAATGCGAAATATTTTTTGCACATCATATAGATTAAAGGGGTTGTAGACGTTGGAAAAATACAATGTGGTTATGACAGGAACCTTGTTGGAACCTGCACAACAGAAACTGCAAGAGCGATGCAACCTGCGTATTTGGGATCCAACCGCGCCAAAGGCCAAAGAAACCTTGTCTGAGTGGCTGGCGGACGCAGATGGGTTAGTGGTACTCGGCAATCTGCAAGTGAATGATGCATTATTGCAACAGGCGCCGCAGTTACGGGTCATTGCCCAACCTTCGGTCGGGTATGATAATATTGATATTGACGCCTGTACCAACCGAAAAATTCCGCACGGCAATACGCCGGGCGTGTTGGTAAATACGACGACGGAGCTGGCGTTCGCTCTGATGATCTGCGCTGCCCGCCGGATTCATGAGGGCTGGGACTTTGTCAAGGACGGCGGTTGGCAGCGGCGGGAACCATTCCCGTTCGGATTGGACTTGTATGGTAAAACGCTGGGCATCGTCGGCATGGGCCAAATTGGTGCCGCGGTCG
>CAYUNV010000047.1:9770-16564 GCA_964446265.1 uncultured Negativicutes bacterium
CGGAACGCGCCAAAGCATTCGGTATGCGGATCATCTATAATAACCGCCGGCCCGGGCCGGATGACGCTGAACGTGGTTTTCGGTATGTTCCTTTTGCTGCTTTGCTGGCCGAATCAGACTTTGTGATCGTTTTGACGCCGCTTACCGCGGAAAGCCATCATCTATTTGGCACAAAAGAATTTGCGGCCATGAAGCCGTCTGCGCTGTTTATTAATGTTGCACGCGGTCCGGTAGTAGATACGATGGCGTTATATGAGGCTTTGAAACAGGGCCAAATTGCGTACGCGGCCCTCGATGTGACCGATCCGGAGCCAATTCCGGCCGACCACCCGCTGCTTGCGGCCCCGAATATTCTTATAACGCCGCATATCGGCAGTGCAACGCTGCGAACCCGGACGGCGATGGCAATGCTTACAGCCGATAACTTGCTGGCAGGCTTGGAGCGTAAACCGCTGCCGGCCTGTGCGAACCCTTCTGTCAATTACCGATAAGGATGTGACTGAAAATGAACCGACCCTCATGGGACGAATATTTCATGGATATTGCCAAA
This sequence comes from uncultured Negativicutes bacterium, assembly GCA_964446265.1. Classification (GTDB taxonomy): domain Bacteria; phylum Bacillota; class Negativicutes; order CTSoil-072; family CTSoil-072; genus CTSoil-072. The sequence goes on from CAYUNV010000047.1 coordinate 10,321, forward strand.
GTGGTAGCCACTCGTTCGACCTGTTTGCGCCGCCAGGTCGGCGCCGTCATTGTCAAAGAAAAACGGATGTTGACGAGCGGCTATAATGGCGCGCCCAAAGATCTGGCGCATTGCGGAGAAGTTGGTTGTTTACGCGAGTCGCAGAACATTCCTTCCGGCCAGAGGCATGAGTTGTGCCGGGGAACCCACGCGGAACAAAATGCGATTGTCCAGGCGGCGCTGCATGGTGTCGCGATTGAAGGGGCGACGGTATACTGTACGCATCAACCGTGTTCTTCCTGTACCAAAATGATCATCAATGCCGGCATCCGGCGGATTGTCTTCCAAAATCCGTATCCGGATGAACTGGGGAGAAGTTTGATCCAGGAAGCGGATATTGAATGCGAATGTATGGAATAAAGGGGAAGAACAACCATTTTTCCGCCTTGACGAATGCTTAACGAATATTTAACAGACGCCTATTGACGTCTACCGTTATCTGCACTACAATGGAAAGAAATGAATAGATTTCTCTGTTAGGTGAGGCTCCTGCGTGAACATAGGCCACTGCCCGGAAACGTCGAAAGACGCCAATGGGTAGAACAGGTATTACCGGATTAAGGTTTTACATAATGTGGCTGAGATATGGAAAAACTCTACGTTATGCAGTGCCAAAGCTCAACGAGTAGGGAAGGTCGCTGATGAATTTTTTCTGATAGGCTAAGGCCTTCTTCTCGCATGCTGAAGAGGGTCTTTTTGTTATGTTTGAGTGAAAAAAGCCAGATAGGAGGTGGTTTTGTGGATTCCGGCCCTGATAGTATACGGTTCTATAGCAATACAGTCTGGATGGTTCGTTGCATGGGCAAGGGGCGGATTCCGGACGATAAAAAGGAGGAATATTGATGAACGAAGCCAAAGCGTTGAAAACGTTTTATTTCAGTCAAATGCTGGGCAAACCGATTTATGATTCGGAGAATCGGCAGATTGGCCGGATCAAAGATATGGCTGTGCGTTGGGATGGCTTGTACCCGCAGGTTGTAGGGATAAAATATGCCAAGAAAGTACATATGCTGATCCCGATCGAACAGGTACAGGAATGCAATGAACAGGGAATGCAGCTTGTTAGGGGCTTTGTGCCGGCACAGTGCGTCCCTTTGCATGAGAGTGACATCTATATCAGCAAATGGCTGTTGGATAAACAAATTATCGACCTGCGTGGTTCGCGGATGGTACGGGCCAACGACATCACGCTGTCCTGGATGATGCAGGATGGCCACATGCGAATGATCCTTGTCGCCGTAGATATCGGCTTGCGGGGTCTTTTCCGCCGTCTGGGCCTCGAATTTTTACTAAAGAACCGCGCGCATAACTTATTGGGCCTTCAATACATTAAACCGTTGGAAAGCTGGACTTCCAGCTTGCAGATGACGCGGGAAAAAAAGCAGCTCCGTGAGCTTCATCCGGCCGATATCGCTGATTTGCTGGAAGAAATGGACTATAAAAGCCGGGCCAGCTTTATTGAAAACCTGGATGCGCAGCAGGCGATTGAAGCCCTTACGGAAGTGGATTTGGAAACCCAGGTAGAAATTTTTGAACAAATGGACCGGCAAAAAGCATCCGATCTTTTGGAAGAGATGCCGCCTGATGAAGCGGCCGATATCCTGGGTGAATTGTCGGTTGAGAAATCGGAAGACCTGCTGCAATTGATGGAAGCAGAAGACGCTGCGGAAGTACGCGAATTGATGCAGTATGAAGAAGGAACGGCCGGCGCGTTAATGACAACCGAGTATATCGCCTTCGCGGGGGCGATCACGGCCCAAGAGGCGATCAACCGGCTGCGGGAATTGGCGCCAGCCGCCGAAATGATTTATTATGTCTTTGTGGTGGACGAAACGGAACATTTGCAAGGTGTTCTGTCACTGCGGGAATTGATTATTGCCCATCCACAGACCGTATTGCAGGACATTATGCATACCAAAGTGGAGTCGGTGCGGGAAGATGACAGCCACCGGCGGGTAGCCGAAGTAATTAATAAGTATAGCCTGATTGCGGTGCCGGTAGTTGATGAAGCAAATGTGATTTTGGGGATTGTTACGGTTGATGATATTTTGGATATCTTGATACCGGAGCGAGGCGACCGGGAAACCTATCCGTGGTTTGCCATGAGCAAAATGGTAGGGAGGGGGCGGTAAGGTGACCTGGTTAAAAAATACGCGCAACCGGACTAAACTGTTTTTTGCCATCATGGGACCGGGTGTGATTACCGCCTTTGCCGATAATGATGCGGGCGGGATTGCGACCTATGCCTCGGCCGGCGCCAATTATGGCTACGCCATGCTGTTTACGTTGTTCATCAGTAGTATTTGCCTGGCGATTGCCCAGGAAATTTCCGCCCGGACCGGCGCGGTTACCGGCCGCGGCTTATCAGACCTTATTCGCGAACTGTTTGGGGTGAAGTGGACATTGTTCGCGATGGTGGTACTATTGATTGCCAATATCGGTACCACCGCTTCGGAATTTTCCGGTATTGCGACCAGCTTTGAAATTTTTGGCGTCAGCAAATATATTTCCGTTCCCCTGGCTGCCGTGTTGATTTGGTGGCTGGTATTAAAAGCGAATTATGAACGGATCGAAAAGATTTTTTTGGTTTTATGCGTAACCTTTTTAAGTTATATCATTTCCGGCGTGATTATCGATCCTCCCTGGACAGAAGTGTTGAAAGCGTCCGTTACTCCGACGTTTGCTTCTAATGCGAATTTTTTGATGCTGGCAATCGGTGTTATCGGGACAACGATTACTCCCTGGGGACAGTTTTATATCCAATCGGCCGTATCTGACAAGGGGATCACCGCGCAAGACTACAAGTATACGTTCTGGGATGTCATGGTCGGCGCTTTTTTTACCTGGCTGATTGCCTTTTTTATCATCGTAGCAACGGCGGCTACTCTGCATGTCAATGGCATTTCGATCGAAACAGTCGGTGACGCGGCGATTGCGTTGCAGCCTCTGGCCGGTAAATACGCCAGCATGCTGTTTTCCTTTGGCTTGCTCGGCGCTTCGATGCTGGCTGCGTTTATTCTGCCGCTCAGCACAGCCTATGCGGTTTGCGAAGCGTTCGGTTTTGAACATGGCATCAGCAAAAGTTATGAAGAGGCCCCGGTATTTTTCGGCCTGTATACTGCATTAATTGCGATTGGAGCCGGACTGGTGTTGTGGCCGGACTTGTCGTTGTACAGCATTATGCTGGCTTCCCAGGTTGTTAACGGTGTATTGCTGCCGCCGATTCTCATATTTATGGTGTTGATCGCCAGTGATAAAAACGTGATGGGCAGTTATGCCAACTCTCCGCGCTTTAATGTGATTGCCTGGATTTTTACGGTTGTTTTAATTGTACTGACGTTGATGCTGTTGCTATCGACAATTGCTCCTGAATTGTGGAATAATGTGATGTCATTCCTGGGATTATGATGCACCGGCCTTTGTCATGATCCCGGTATAGTTTGTTTGACAAGTCCATTTTGGTGCTGTACAATGATGGGTGTATGGAAAATGAGGTGATGTTTTTTGCACTCGTATCTTGTGGCGTTTATTTTGGCAATTGCAGCGGTTTATGTCATAACACCCTATGTTAAAGACTTAGCGTTTCGCGTCGGTGCGCTGGATGCGCCAAATGCCCGCAAAGTGCATACGAAGCCGATTCCGCGCATGGGCGGGTTGGCGATCTATGCCGGTTTTGTGCTTGCCGTTCTGGCCAGCATGCGGTTAAGTTTTGAAGTGGTGGGTCTTTTGGTTGGCGGTACTCTTATTTTAGTTCTTGGCATTGTTGATGACTTGAAACAACTTTCTGCGCGGAAGAAGCTGCTGGGGCAAATCGCCGCAGCGATTGTTTTGCTGTTCTTCGATATTCGCATCGAATGGATCAGCAATCCGTTCGGTGATATGGTATTTTTAGACTATTTGTCGATCCCGATTACCATTATTTGGGTTGTCGGTTTGACAAACACCGTGAATTTGATTGATGGCCTGGATGGTTTGGCCGCCGGGGTTTCGACGATTGCGGCAGTGACTATTCTATTTGTTGCTTTGCAGCAAAACTTCTGGATTGTGGCCATCTTAACATCGGCATTGGCCGGCAGCGCCCTTGGATTTTTGTATTACAATTTTAATCCGGCAAAAATATTTATGGGTGATACAGGCAGCATGTTTTTAGGGTATATGCTGGCAGCGATCTCGGTGATTGGCACGGTAAAGAGTGCGGCTACCATTGCGTTGGTAGTGCCGATCGTTGCGTTAGGACTGCCAATCATGGATACGGCATTCGCGATTATTCGCCGGTACACAAACGGACAGCCAATCTTTAAACCCGATAAAGGCCACCTGCACCACCGCCTGTTGGCGATGGGGCTTTCGCAAAAACAGGCTGTTTTACTGATGTATGTGATCAGCGGCTGCCTGGGAGTCAGCGCGTTTGTGCTGACGGAAGTGAACAAAATTGATTCGATCTTGATTGTCATTGGACTTTTAGTAGTATCGTTTTTCGCTGCTAAAAAAATTGGCGTTCTGAAAGATGCCCATACAAGGTAACTTGGTGCGCATGGTGATGATAAAGGATAGAAGATAAAATCAACAGACGGTGAAAGACCGCTGTGGTATAGGGTTTCGGTGGTATGGACATTTGTTTTGCGGTTCATAATACGAAGCCCGCCCGGCCGGCCAGCCGTCATTTTTTTTAGCAACGAGATAGGAGAGTGATCCGTTTGTCCAGGATTAAGGTAATGACAGTATTTGGTACACGACCGGAAGCCATCAAAATGGCGCCTGTCGTCCTGGAATTAGCAAAACACCCGAAAAAAATTGTTCCGGTTGTTGCGGTTACGGCCCAACATCGTGAAATGCTCGACCAAGTCTTGCACTTATTCGGCATTCAGCCGGATTATGATCTGGATATCATGAGCCGCGGACAAACGTTGTTTGACATCACCTGCCGGGCGATGCAAGGCCTGAATGATGTGCTAACCAAAGAAAAACCGGATATCGTCTTAGTGCATGGCGATACGACCACGACGTTTGCCGCTGCGCTGACTGCGTATTATCATCAAATTTCGGTCGGACATGTTGAGGCCGGACTGCGTACCGGCAATAAATATTCGCCGTTCCCGGAAGAAATGAACCGCAAACTTACCGGCTCGTTAACCGACTTGCACTTTGCTCCCACGACCGGCGCCCGGGCCAACCTGGTGGCGGAAGGAGTGGATGAATCGTCTATCTTTGTTACCGGCAATACAGTCATCGATGCATTGAATACGACGGTGAAACCGCAATATTTGTTCGCCAATTCCATGTTGGATAATATCACCTATGACCGCAATCGGGTGATTTTGGTGACCACGCACCGCCGCGAGAACCTTGGTGAACCGATGCGGCACGTGTATCAGGCGTTGCGCCAAATCATCCAGGAATTTGATGATGTGGAGATTGTGTTTCCGGTGCATCGTAATCCGCTGGTCCGTGAAGTAGTGCAAGCGGAATTGGGTAACTGCCCGCGGGTTTATTTGATCGATCCATTAGAATACGAGCCCTTTGCCAACCTCCTGTCACGGTCTCATCTGATCCTGACCGATTCCGGCGGCATTCAAGAAGAGGCTCCTTCATTAGGCAAACCGGTGCTGGTGTTGCGTGATACGACGGAACGGCCGGAAGCGATTGAAGCCGGCACGGTAAAGTTAATTGGCACAGAACGGGAGCGGGTCTATCAGGAAATGGCCTTGCTGTTAAATGACCGGGCCGAATATGAAAAAATGGCCGATGCCTGCAATCCGTATGGCGATGGAAAGTCGGCCCAACGCATTGTGCAGGCGATTTTGTGGCGCTACGCATTATCGGAAACTCCGCCGCAAGAATTTGATAACTGTAAATTGCGCTGATTGGTAGATAGGCTGTCGACAGGTTGTTGACGGCCTATTATTTTTTTCAGTGTTTCCCGCTGTGATTGAAACAAGTTGTGTAAAAAAGAGTCAGCTGTGTAAAAAAGAGTCACTCTGTTATGTTAAATTGGTTCAATTGTGTTCATAATGAAATCGATATACATTTACCTAGGCATTGACCACGGTGTTTTGGCAGTAATTTTGGCGGGGTAGTACGGTAAATCATCAAACGGTACAAGGAACCGGCTCGCCTGTTCTTTGTACTTTTCCAGGTTGCCTTTTATTGGCATGATAATTGCATCTTGTGTTTACATTCAATTCTTCATTGTTAGAGTCGCCAT
>CAYUNV010000048.1:0-13324 GCA_964446265.1 uncultured Negativicutes bacterium
ATTCATGGCTGGGTAGTTTTGGTAAACTTTTGCAGACGAATCGGGATAAGCTTTTGACGGATGAAGAAATCAAGAACGCCGAGATTGCTTACACGGAATTTGAAAATAGCATGGTTGATGATATTCTGCACAGCCGGTACATTGTTGTCACTTCATTTAACCTGATCATTATTGAATTTGGCAACGATGCGATTACGGTGACCAGAGTAAAACGCGCCAGCAATATTTTCATCGTGGACAAAGAATATAAATTTCAAGAAACGGCGACCCGCTTTCCGCTTGGGTATATGGCGACAACGCTGACGATTTCCCTTGCGAACGGTGAGGCTGTGAAATTTTACCGCCCGGATGATAATTTGGTGGAGCATCAAAAAATTTTTGAGAAGTTTTTCAATTTGATTGAATAAAAAACCAGAGGATTTTACGAGGGTTGCTGTTTTGCCGGTGATCTACAGGAGGCGTAGCGCATGAAATATGAAAAAAAAAGCCGTCTTCCGGCATGTATTTTAAATGAACTGTTTTTACAGCAATTATGGGGAATGTTTCAACAAGAGACACAGTACAACTGGCAGGCGACCGTTGGCAGTGGTGGTAATTTGCTGACCAAAAACCGGGAGGAAGTACCTCCTTGCGTGCAAACTATCCAGGATCAAGACGAACTGGTAAGAATCCTTCAATCCGTCAGCCGGATTGATCAATTGACCCTGGCCTTTGAATTGGAAGGGAAAGGGCTCTTTGTGCTTGCTTTTAAAAATGTAGATAAAGCGTTTGGTGTATTGTTGGTGTCTGGCGACAATGAAGAATGGGTAGAAGAAACCTGTGACCGGATTGCCGGACTTGTTTCGCGTTGCGAGGATCGTTTTGTTACGCAATTATTTGGATCTATAGGCTATGGGATTGTTCATTCCGTTATTCCGCTTGTGTTATCGTCAATCATAGTTGTTGGTGTCCTTGGGCTATTGATTCCGGGTGAATACCGCCGCAGTGACTTGATTGGCTGGATTTCGGTAATCAGCATCCTTATCACGCTTCGGTTGGCGTATTCTGTTTCAAATTATCTATTGCTTCATGTTTTACAGAAATATCCTTATATCCGCTGGGGAAAATAGCAGCGGGCTGCATTTTTGAAGATTGATTTTTCTGTGTTTTAGCGATGCGGGTTTCTGTGGATTGACGTTATGGTTCCAAACCGCTAAAATACTAATAAAGTCAGAATGATTTCAGATGGAGTTTTTGACTCCATCTTTTATGGGTTGTTCAGGGAAAAAATGAGGAGGATGATTATATCGTTATGGCAAAAAAGAATGAGTTGGTAGTCGTCATGGATTTTGGCGGGCAATACAGCCAATTGATCGCTAGACGAATTCGCGAATGCGGAGTGTACTGTGAAATTGTTCCGTATAGTATTCCCATGGATAAATTGGTATCCATGGCGCCCCGGGGAATTGTTTTTTCCGGCGGCCCTTCCAGTGTATACAGTCCGAAAGCACCGAAGTGCGATCCGAAAGTTTTTGAGCTGGGCATACCGATCCTGGGGATTTGTTATGGGATGCAGTTGACGGCTCAAACCTTGGGCGGGAAAGTGGCTCATGCTGAAACCAGGGAATACGGAAATACCCGTCTTTTTGTCGATTATGAAAGTGTGATCATGAAGACGGTGGCGCATGAGACGCAAGTCTGGATGAGCCATGGTGACCGGATCGATAATCCGCCGCCGGGATTTATGGTCACTGCCCATACGGACAACACGCCGGTTGCAGCAATGGCTGATGAAGAACGGCAGATTTTCGGCGTGCAGTTCCACCCGGAAGTAGTACATACTCCGGAAGGAATGAAAATACTCCGTAATTTCTTATTCTCGGTATGCGAGTGCCATGGCGATTGGAATATGGGGTCGTTTGTTGATGCTGCAATCCAAAAAATTAAGGAACAAGTCGGCGACAAGCGGGTTTTATGTGCGCTCAGCGGCGGTATTGATTCTTCCGTGGCGGCAGTGCTGGTCCACAAGGCAGTTGGTGATCAATTAACCTGTGTTTTCGTAAATCATGGTTTCCTGCGGAAAGGCGAGCCCGAACAGGTTGTCAAAACCTTCCGCGACGGGTTCCATATGCATTTGGTATATGCGAATGTTGTCGATCGGTTTCTTGGCAAACTGGCCGGCGTCACCGACCCCGAGCAAAAGCGCAAAATGATCGGTGAAGAGTTTATCCGTGTATTTGAAGATGAAGCAACGAGATTGGGTGAAATTCCGTATCTGGTACAAGGCACGTTGTATCCGGATGTAATTGAAAGCGGCACCGAGACTGCCGCTGTGATAAAAAGCCACCACAACGTGGGCGGATTGCCGGAGGATATGAATTTCAGCCTGGTAGAACCGCTGCGTGATTTATTCAAGGATGAAGTCCGGGCCTTGGCGCGTGAATTGGGCTTGCCGGACGATATTGTTTGGCGGCAGCCGTTCCCCGGCCCGGGACTTGCGATCCGGATTATCGGCGATATTACAGAAGAACGTTTGGAAATTCTGCGCGAGGCAGATTCCATTGTTTACCAGGAAATCAAAAAGGCCGGTTTATACCGGGAAATCTGGCAGTCTTTTGCCGTTCTTCCCGCTATGAAGAGTGTTGGCGTAATTGGAGATGAACGGACCTATGCCTATACGGTTGGTTTGCGTATCGTTTCCAGCGAAGACGGCATGACGGCTGACTGGGTACGGCTTCCGTACGAAGTGTTGGATTCGATATCAAGGCGGATTGTTAATGAAGTCAAAGGGGTCAACCGGATCGTTTATGACATTACCTCCAAACCGCCGTCTACCATTGAATGGGAGTAAAAACCGAACATTCCGGCGGAACAGCCCGGAAAAGTTCAGTATTCCGGTTGACAGTGGAGAATAGCGGCTGGTACAATGGATTTGTAATTGAATAGTGCTCGTATAATGTTGAGGATATGGCTCAATGGTATCTACAGGGTAACCGTAAATTACCTAACTACGAGTAAAAGTGTGCCTAGGGTTCCGCACGCTTGGTTGAAGATGTTCAACGACCAGGCTTGATGGCAGTGACCAAGTGGTACAGGTATTACACCGTCGTAATGCTACACCGATGGGATAAAAACCCGGACGGGGAAGTTTTGCTCACTTGCGAGATAGAATTTTCCTGTCTGGGTTTGTGCTGTTTTTTAATAGGAGAGAGATTGATCAGACAAAAGGGGGATTTGTTCATGAAAGTGGCTATTATCATGGGCAGCGATTCGGATTATCCGATATTGGAGCCTGCGGTTAAGACACTGAAAGATTTTGGGATTGAGACGGAAGTAGTGGTTGCGTCTGCGCATCGTACTCCGGCGCTGGTGCATGAATTTGCTGCGGGTGCAGCAGAAAGAGGAGTTCGTGTTATTATTGCCGCGGCCGGCGCTGCTGCCCATTTGCCGGGCGTGATTGCCAGTTTCACGACTCTGCCGGTGATTGGCGTGCCGGTAAACAGTACGCCTCTGGTCGGCATGGATGCATTGCTAAGCATTGTCCAGATGCCCTCCGGTATTCCAGTGGCAACGATGGCGATCAATGGCGCAAAAAATGCGGCTATTTTTGCTGCGCAGATTTTGGCGATATCGAACAATGAGCTTGCCGAAAAGTTAGTAAAACACCGTCAAACCATGGCGGAAGAAGTGGCCCAAAAAGCGGCCCGTATTGCAGCAAAGTAACTGAAATTAGTTTTCAATATTTATATTTTATATATTTATATTATTTTAGGAGGCTTTATTCATGGATAACAAACCGATGTATGAAGGTAAAGCGAAACGAGTGTATGTAACGGACAATCCGGATGAAATGATGGTATATTACAAGGATGATGCTACGGCTTTCAATGGCATCAAAAAGGGAACGATTTTAAACAAAGGCGTGCTGAATAACAAAATCTCAGCATTTTTCTTTGAACTGCTTACCCAGAAAGGGATTCCTAACCACTTCATCCGTTTGGTAAGCGATCGGGAAATGTTGGTCAAAGCATTGAAAATATTACAGGTAGAGGTTGTTGTGCGGAATATTGCCGCCGGCAGCTTGGCGAAGCGGATTGGCTGGGAAGAAGGCAGAAAATTACCCACAACCGTGGTTGAGATGTATTACAAAGATGATGAACTGGGAGATCCGTTGATCAATGCTTCCCATATTAAAGCGCTGGGATTGGCAACCGAAGAGCAGGTTAAAACGATGGAAGACTATGCCCTGAAAATTAACACGATCCTGACTGACTACCTTAAAGATAAGAAAATCGAACTGATTGACTTTAAACTGGAATTTGGCCTTTATCATGGCGAAGTGATCTTAGGGGACGAAATTTCTCCGGATACTTGCCGTTTCTGGGACAGTGAAACAAAACAAAAATTGGATAAAGACCGTTTCCGTCGCGATTTAGGCGATGTGGAAAGCGCATACCAAGAAATCCTGTATCGATTAACCGGCGAAAAAATTTCCTGAAAGGGAGAGTAAAGCGTGTTTTTGAATATGGAAAATGATAAGTGGCACGAGGAATGTGGCGTTTTTGGAATTTATTCACACAATGAAAATGTTGTGTCCAGCACCTATTTAGCTTTGTATTCGTTGCAGCATCGCGGCCAGGAGAGTGCCGGAATTGCAGTTACTGACGGCTCTTTTATGGATTTGCAGCGCGGCATGGGTTTGGTCAGCGAAGCGTTTCGCCAAGGGTTGCCGAGCATGTCCGGGCATATTGCCATTGGCCATGTGCGGTATTCAACGACCGGTTCGAATCTATTAACCAATACGCAGCCGTTAATGGTTTCGTATGCCGGCGGCCATATCAGTCTGGCCCATAATGGAAACTTGACCAACGCCAAGCAGATCCGGATTGAGTTGGAACAAAAAGGCGGCGTCTTTCAAACCTCCGTGGACAGTGAAGTCATTGTTCATTTGATTGCCCGCTCGCAGAAGCCAACCGTAGAAGAAAAAATTATTGAAAGCCTGGAGCAAATTGAAGGCGCATATTGTTTGACCATCATGACCGGCAATAAGCTGATTGGCGTACGGGATCCGCACGGTTTCCGGCCGTTGTGTATCGGCAAGTTGAACGATGGTTGGGTGATTGCCTCGGAAACTTGCGCTCTCGACACGGTGGGAGCTGAATTTGTCAGGGATGTGGAACCTGGAGAGATGGTTATTGTCGATGAGCAGGGACTTACTTCACTGCCGTTTAAAACCGGGAACAACCGCTCCCTCTGCGTTTTTGAGTATATTTACTTTGCCCGGTCGGATAGTGTCATCGACAATCAGAGCGTGTATGAAGCACGGTTGGAAATGGGGCGTCAATTGGCGCGCGAAAGCGGTCTGAAAGCAGATATCGTCATTTCCGTACCGGATTCTGGAACTACGGCAGCCCTTGGTTTTAGCAAGGAATCAGGCATTCCGTTTGCAGAAGGATTAATGAAAAACCGGTATATTGGCCGTACTTTCATCCAACCGGAGCAAAAGAAGCGGGATTCCAGTGTGCGGCTTAAATTAAATCCAATCCAAACTGTGGTTAAGGGAACATCCGTTATCATGGTTGATGATTCGATTGTTCGCGGGACGACTAGCGGTAAAATTGTAAACATGTTGAAGGAAGCCGGTGCTACTGCCGTTCACATGTGCGTGAGTTCACCGCCGATCTGTTATCCTTGTTATTACGGTATTGATACTTCGATTCGCAAAGAATTGATTGCTGCTACCAAACAGGTTGAAGAAATCCGTCAGATGATTGGCGCCGATTCCTTATATTATCTTTCGTTGGAAGGACTGCGAAAATCGGTGGCAAATGTGAAGCCGACGGATATGTGTTATGCCTGCTTCCAGGGCCAATATCCGGCTCCGATCCCCGAGCAAGAGGACTGCGAAGACAATAAGTACGTTTTCGAATTGGATGGACGGTATTGCAAAACTGGACGGTCATAGGAGGGGTAATCGTGGAAAACAAAGGGTTAACATATAAAGATGCCGGCGTAGATATTGATGCCGGCAATCGGTCTGTGCAATTGATGAAGCAGCATGTCCGGGCGACTTACCGCCCGGAAGTGTTGGGCGATATCGGTGGTTTTGGCGGATTATTCGCATTGAATTCCGGCAAATACCGTCAGCCGGTGTTAGTATCGGGAACGGATGGCGTCGGGACAAAATTGCGGCTGGCTTTTATGATGGATCGTCATGATACCATTGGCCAGGATGCCGTCGCCATGTGTGTCAATGATATATTGGTGCAGGGAGCGGAACCGCTCTTTTTCCTTGATTATCTGGCAGTGGGGTCTTTGGATCCGGAAAAAGTTGCCACGATTGTCAGTGGCGTAGCCCGTGCCTGCAAGGAATCCGGATGTTCGTTGATTGGCGGTGAGACTGCCGAAATGGCCGGATTTTATCCGGACGGCGAATACGATATTGCCGGTTTTGCTGTCGGGATTGTGGAACGGGACCGTATTATTACCGGGGAAAAAGTTGCGGCCGGCGACGTGTTGATCGGCTTGCCTTCCAGCGGGATTCATTCTAACGGCTATTCCTTGGTTCGTAAAATCTGTTTTGAAGCGCAGTCGTTTAAAGCAGATGAGTATATCCCGGAATTGGGCTGTGCGTTAGGGGACGAATTATTGAAACCGACCCGCTTGTACCCGAGTGTATGCCTGCCGCTGTTGGAGAAGTTTGAAATTCATGGTATGGTGCATATTACCGGTGGCGGTTTCTATGACAACATTCCCCGTATTTTGCCGGAAAACTGTTCTGTGACCGTTAATACGGAGTCCTGGTCTCGTCCGGTAATTTTTGATTGCTTGCAGAAGTGGGGCAATGTGGCTTGGCCAGAAATGTACCGGACGTTTAACATGGGTATTGGTATGATCTTAGCGATTCCGGCCGATCAGGCGCAAGCTTTGCAGGACGAACTGAAGGCCAGAGGGGAAGTATCATACCGTATTGGCCAGGTAATCCAGGGCAAACAAGAAGTTGTGCTTACTGGAGGTGTCTTTGGTGCGTAAAACGGTGTTGGGAGTACTGGTTTCCGGCCGGGGCAGCAATCTGCAGGCGATTATTGACGCAATCAGCGCCGATCGTTTGGATGCCAAGATTGGCTTGGTAATTAGTGACAATCCGGAAGCGCACGCATTGCAGCGGATAGCGGGATGGGATATCCCTGCCGTTGTTGTTGACCGAAAAAAATGTTCTTCCCGTCAGGAATTTGAAGAACGTTTAGTGGCTGAATTTACACTCCACCATGTGGATTTAATTGTATTGGCTGGCTTTATGCGCATTTTGAGTTCTAATTTTATCAGCCGGTTTCCGGGCCGGATTATGAATATCCATCCGGCGCTGCTGCCGGCTTTTCCGGGACTTGATGCGCAAAAACAGGCACTTGATTATGGCGCGAAAGTGGCCGGCTGCACCGTTCATTTTGTCGATGAAGGGATGGACAGCGGTCCGATCATTCTGCAGGAAACTGTGCCGGTATTGGACAACGATACGGTAGAAACCCTATCGGAGCGGATTTTGCACGTAGAGCATCTGTTATATCCGCGGGCTATTAGCTTATACTGCCAGCAGCGATTGGCAGTGGAAGGGCGGAGAGTGAAGATTTTACCGGAAAAGTCTAAGGAGGGAGCAAAAGTACAATGAAACGAGCGTTAATCAGTGTATCTGACAAAACCGGAATTATTGATTTTGCCAGACGACTTAGCGGTTTGGGAGTAGAAATCGTATCCACCGGCGGCACCATGAAGGCATTGCGTGAAGCAGGGATTCCTGTCACCTATGTCAGCGATATTACCGGTTTCCCGGAAATCATGGATGGCCGGGTAAAAACGTTAAATCCGCTCATTCACGGCGGGATATTGGCAATCCGGGATAATCCCGAGCATGTCGCCCAAATGAAAGAACACGGTATCCAAGGGATTGACATGGTGGTTGTCAATTTATATCCGTTTAAGGCAACCATCGATAAACCTGGCGTAACGATGGAAGATGCCATTGAAAATATCGATATTGGCGGACCGACGATGATCCGTTCGGCAGCCAAAAACTTTAACTATGTTGCGGTTGTGGTAAATCCGCAGCGGTATACGGAAATTTTAAAAGAATTAGAAGAAAACAAAGAGATTTCCGCACGGACCCGGTTAAGTCTGGCGCGGGAAGCGTTCAACCATACAGCTACCTACGATTCTTTAATTGACGGTTATCTTGCCGGCCAATTAGGCGAAGGGAAATTCCCCAACTCCATGCACATTGTGTTGGAGAAAGTCCAGGATTTGCGGTACGGGGAAAATCCCCATCAAAGCGCCGCGTTTTACCGGGAAAAATACTTTGCCGGGGCGGGGATTGCCAATGCGAAACAATTGCACGGCAAAGAACTGTCGTTCAATAATATTGTCGATTTGGAAGCGGCCTTTAAAATTGCGGCTGAATTTGATCAGCCGGCTGCAACGATTATCAAGCATACCAATCCATGTGGAACCGGCATCGGCAGCACCCTGGCCGCCGCGTACAACAAAGCGTACATGGCAGATCCTGTTTCCGCTTTTGGCGGTATCGTCGCGGTAAACCGTATGGTGGATGCCGAAACAGCCCGGCAAATCGGCGAAATATTCATCGAAGCTGTCATTGCCCCTGGTTTTGAACCGGAAGCGTTGGAACTATTGGTGCAGAAGAAAAATATCCGGTTGCTGTCGGCCCAGATGGAACAGGATAACAGCAAACTTGGTTTTGACATGAAGCGGGTTACCGGCGGAATTTTAGTGCAGGACTATGATTTACCGGCAAAACTGGACTTGCAGGTAGTGACCAAACGAACACCGACCGCCGAAGAAATGGAGCAGTTGAAGTTTGCCTGGAAGGTTGTTAAGCATGTGAAGTCCAATGCGATCGTTGTCGCTGGCAAAGATCAAACTTTGGGAATTGGCGCCGGGCAAATGAACCGGGTTGGTTCTGCCGGAATTGCGCTCAATCAGGCCGGCGAGCAGGCAAAAGGCGCAGTGTTGGCTTCCGATGCGTTTTTCCCGTTCCGGGATACGGTGGATGCAGCGGCAAAAGCCGGCATTACCGCGATTATCCAACCGGGCGGATCGATGCGTGATGAAGAATCCATTCAAGCGGCCGATGAGCACGGAATTGCCATGGTGTTCACCGGCGTGCGGCACTTTAAACATTAATTTTCCTGCTTGAGATTGAGAAGAGGTGGAATTTTGCGGATATTAGTGATTGGCGGCGGCGGACGGGAACATGCATTAGTATGGAAATTGAGCGAAAGCAGCCGTGTCGATAAAATTTACTGTATTCCTGGTAATCCCGGCATCGCGGAATTGGCGGAATGTGTTCAACTCGATATCGCTGATAATGAAAAGCTGGCACTGTTTGCTTTAGATCATCAGATTGACCTGACGGTAGTTGGACCGGAAGTTCCGCTTACCAACGGGATTGTGGACTGTTTTGCAAACCATGGCCTGAAAATTTTTGGGCCGTCGCAAGCGGCTGCGCAAATTGAAGGGTCGAAAGAATTTGCAAAAAACATAATGGTTAAATATCAGGTTCCTACTGCCGGTTTTGCCGCCTTCACCGAATATGAAGCGGCGCGTGAACATGTTCTTTCTCACGGTGCCCCATTGGTGATTAAAGCCGACGGTCTTGCTGCCGGAAAAGGCGTGGTCGTGGCGATGACCACGGAAGAAGCGCTGGCCGCCGTGGACGATATGATGTGCAGCCAGGTGTTCGGCAGCGCCGGCAATAAAGTGGTGATTGAGGAATTTCTCACCGGTGAAGAGGCTTCGCTGCTCGTGTTTACCGACGGATATACGGCCGTCCCAATGATTGCGGCGCAAGACCATAAACGGATTTTTGACGGCGATATGGGGCCTAATACCGGCGGCATGGGCACGTATGCGCCTGCGCCGGTGATTACGTCTGCTCTTAAAGACCAGGTGATGAAAGAAATCGTTCAGCCGGTTGTCGACGGAATGCGGGCTGAGGGTTGTACTTATTGCGGCTGTTTATATGCCGGACTCATGATCACGGCTGACGGACCGAAAGTCATCGAGTTTAATGCCCGGTTTGGCGATCCGGAAACGCAAGTGGTATTGCCGCTGTTAAAAAGCGATTTAACTGTCGTGATGGAAGCGTGTGTCGATCGGAAACTGGATACGGTTGCCGTAGAATGGGAAGACCAGGCGGCGGTTTGCGTTGTGTTGGCAGCCGGCGGATATCCGGGCAGTTATGCCAAGGGCGCCGTTATTGATGGCTTGCCGGCGGCAAAAGCGGCCGGAGCGACTGTTTTCCATGCCGGTACCGGCGTGAATGCGGATGGCCATATCGTGACCAACGGCGGACGGGTTTTGGGCGTGACAGCGACTGCTGCCGATCTCAAAGCGGCCGTTGAAAAAGTGTATCAAGCCGTACAATGTATTCATTTTGACGGAATGCAGTACCGAAAAGATATTGCCTATCGTGCTTTGAAACGGTAAGGATAATGGAATTAAAATTAGTGAGTAGTTTTTTATAAATGGTTTCGCCTACAAGCGGAAATATAACATAGTGATTGTACTGACGTTATTTTTAGAGATAAAAATAGCGTCAGTATTTTTGTGATGCAAAAAAAATATTTCAGAATTATCAGATAAAATACTGAATTAAAGTTTATTCGGTAACAATATTGGTATATAATATAAGAACAAAAAAGATATCGCTGGAGTTTAGTGGATACAGTATGAGCAAACTTACCCAAAGGTAGGGACGCAAAGCTATGGGTCTAAAAGCCCAGAGATACTGGACTCATGACTGCCAGGCTACGCCGATTTATATGGCTATGCCTTGGCAGTTTTTATTTTGTCAATAGAAAGTGAGGTTTTGCCAACGATTGTTTGAGGATGGCTAACTATGGTAACAGATTTACTTTTTTACATTAAGTCTTGCTCAATCCGCTACGGACCCCGTTGATCGATCCTGGCGTCAAGCCAAGAAAAGTACGTGGAAAGGAGGAAAAGCAAAATGGATAGTAAACGGTATGGACCATGGCGCAGCAAACAGAAACTGGCCAAAAAATTCCTGGCTTCCGTTACAGCATTCATTTTTATGATAGCGTTCACGACAGGAGTGTATGCAAGTCCTTCAGGCGGAAAAGTTACTTCTGGTTCAGCCACTATCAAACAAAAAGCACAAACGACTACAATTACCCAAACTACAGATAAGCTCAGCATTGACTGGAAGAGTTTTGATATTGCCAATAAGGAAATCGTGACATTCGTACAACCCAGTGCAGGCTCTATTGCGTTAAACCAGGTTATAGGCAAAAACGCTTCTGCGATTTACGGCAAGTTAAATGCAAACGGGCAAGTTTTTTTGATCAACCCGAACGGGATTCTGTTTGCGCCCACCGCACAAGTGAATGTGGGCGGGTTGGTGGCGTCCACGTTGAATATTGCTAATTGTGACTTTTTAGATGGAGACTATACCTTTATTGGCACGATGGGATCCATCGTCAACCAAGGATGTATTACGGCAGACAATGGCAGCTATATTATTCTGCTTGGAAAGCAAGTTGCAAACCAAGGTGTGGTTGTTGCCAATTCAGGAACCGTAGGACTTGGGGCAGGTAACGCGATTACGATAGACATAGCTGGTGATGGACGCATTAATCTGGTGGTCAATCAAGCGGCTGTAAATGCCAGCGCTGCCAACAGTAATTCGATCCAGGCGGATGGGGGCAAGGTACTTATGAGCGCTCAAACAGCCGATGCACTGGTGAGCACAGTCGTCAGCAATTCCGGTGTCATTCGGGCCAGGAGCATCAGTAATCAAGGAGGTACGATCCGTTTGGATGGTGGAACAACAGGGAACGTGATGAATTCAGGTACTCTGGACGTTTCTCAAGCTGATATTGATCTTTCCGGTAATAGTGCCGGCGTCATTTCGATCAATGCGGGTGGCAACGTGAATATTACTGGGAAGGCTGATATTAACGCTTTCAACGCTTCCGGCATGACTCAACGCAGTTTGGTTGCAATCACATCAGGCGGTGATACAAACATTAATGGTCAGAGTAGTAGTATCAATGCGCAAAATGGTGAGCTTCGCATCACTATCGGCGGCAATGTGAACATCACCGGCCAGAACAGCATAAACGTATCTTCTTATATGGCTGAACATGGCGGCGGAATTGTATTCAATGCAGTCGGCGATGTCAGTCTTACCGGAACGAATAGTATGATTGCTACTTCGGGGTCGGATGGAGGTTATATTTGGATCACTAGCGGCGGTAATGTGAATCTCGCCGGTCAAAATAGCATGAATGTATCCGGTTATGACAACGGCGGATCAGTCAGGATCAACGCTGACGGCGATGTAAACCTTAGCGGAACGAATAATATAGCCGCCAACGGTATTTATTCTGGTAATATTCATATAATTTCTGGCGATAATATGAATATTACCGGTTCGAATACTATGAGTACAGGAACTGAGGGTATGATTAGCATAAACTCTGGAAAGGATGTTACTGTTGGCGGATTGGTCAACATAAATTCGACTTACAGCACGCCCACTGTCAGTGCTAATCGCGACATCAATATCAATGCTGCGATCAATAATGTCGGGAATAATGCCACAGTTACCCTGAGGGCGGACAAGAGCGGCAGCGGTACTGGTACTGTCAATTTTGGCAGCAGTGGTTCCGTGAACCAAGGTAGTACGGGAACGGCGACAATCTATTACAACCCATCAAGTTATGTGGCACCGACCGATTATTCGAGTAAAATTAGCGGTGGAGCATTAACCGCATATATGCTGGTTAACGATGTTAACCAATTGCAGGCGATAAACACCAATCTGGCAGGAACATACGCATTAGGTAAAGATATCGATGCGAGTGTTACGGCAACTTGGAACAGCGGCGCAGGGTTTGTGCCGATTGGTGATAATAGTGCAGCTTTTACTGGCAAAATGAATGGGGACGGATATATCATTAGCGACCTTGCCATTAATTTGCCAACGGTAAATTACGTTGGTTTGTTTGGTAAGTCTATCGGCAGTATAAGTAACGTCGGGTTGGTAAATGTTTCTGTAACCGGCAATGATAACGTTGGCGGCTTGGTTGGATTGAACGATGAAACAGGTAAAATAACTAACAGTTATAGTACGGGAAGAGTAAATGGCAATGATTTAGTAGGTGGTTTAGTTGGATTTAACCTGGGCAACATGAATAACAGTTACAGCACAGCTGCGGTGAATGGAACCGGTCGTGTAGGTGGTTTGGCTGGAGAAAACGGTTATTTCAGCGGAACTATCAGCAATAGCTATAGTACGGGAACAGTA